>JBBIHO010000078.1:0-8139 GCA_037446935.1 Caldifarciminota bacterium
TTTTAAAAAGAAAATCCCCTCTTTTCACACGACTTGGATTAGCGATTAGCGTTTGATTTTTCTGTTTTATTATACCATAAAATTGAAGAATTGTCAATACCACGCTTTTCATTCGGCTAACCGTTTGACAAAAGTAAATCCTCAATTATAATTAGAGAGGAATATTATGTCAAAGATAAAAGAGTGGCAGAAATTATTAGAACCGTTTAATGTCCATAGGTTGAAACTGAAGCCGAAAAGTGCCTGTCTTTTAATAATTGATATGCAGAACGATTTTCTCACCCCGGGCTCTGAGGTCTATATTCCAGAAGGTAAGGCAATCATCCCCAATATCAAAAGACTCCTTACCCTCTTCCGCAAGAAGCGCCTCCCGGTAATTTATACCACTCATTTACATAAAGACCCAAAGGTTGATGGCGGAATGACTGCGGAATGGTGGCCCGAATTAAAAGCCGGAAGGGTATTAAAGGCAGGAAGTGAGGGAATTGAGATTCATCCCGAATTAAAACCGAAGGGTGAAACGGTAATCCAGAAACACCGTTATTCCGCTTTCTATAATACTAATTTAGAAATTATCCTCCGGGGATTGAAGGTATCAGATTTAATAATTACCGGTGTTATGACCAATATCTGTTGTGAATCAACCGCCCGTGATGCCTTCTTTCGTGACTTTCGAGTATTCTTCTTAATGGATGCCACTGCTTCACCTTATGAAGAACTCCATCTCGCCACCTTAAAGAATTTAGCCTACGCCTTCGCCTACATTACAACGAGCGAAGATATTATCCACCAGATAAAATAATTCTATCTCTCATTCTCCCTTGCCGCTGAACCAATCGCCTGTGAACAATTTGACAAGAAGGAAATTTCCTTGTATATTTACTTTTATGCTAATTTTCCTAATCAATTCCAGTAGTTGCTTAACTAACCAGAAGGAAGAGACCTATGATTAAATTACTATTGGGTGATGAGGCATGTGCCCGTGGTGCCTATGAGGCCGGCTGTCGGGTTGCGGCCGCTTATCCCGGAACACCAGCAACCGAAATCTTAGAAGCCCTCAGCGAATATAAAGAGGTATATAGTGAATGGTCAACGAATGAGAAGGTGGCATTGGAAGTAGCATTAGGTGCTGCCAATGCCGGTGCCCGTTCTTTAGTGGCAATGAAGCATGTCGGCTTAAATGTTGCTGCTGACCCCCTATTTTCTTCTGCCTACATTGGTGTCAAAGCCGGGATGGTTATCGTCACCTGCGATGACCCGGGTATGCACTCCTCGCAAAATGAACAGGACAACCGATTTTATGGACTCATCGCAAAACTCCCGGTTCTCTGTCCATCAGATAGTCAGGAGGTAAAGGATTTTACCAAACTTGCCTTTGAAATCTCCGAGGAGTTTGAAATCCCGGTCATTTTGCGCCTGACAACCAGGGTATCCCATACTAAATCACCAGTGGAGATTAAAGAAAGGATAGAAGTTCCGATTAAAGGTTATACAAAGGATGTTTCACGGACAAATCTCCTGCCCCAATTTGCCCGGCAAAGGCATATTCTTTTGGAAGAGAAATTGAAAAGGCTCTCAGAGTATTCCGAGAAGACACCGCTAAATCGGATTGAGATGGGTAAGAAGAGTTTCGGAATCATTGCCGATGGCGTTGCCTATCTTCACGCAAAGGATGCCTTTCCCAATGCATCATTCTTAAAATTGGGAATGGTCTATCCCTTTCCGAAGAATCTGGTAAGGGATTTTGCGAAACAGATGAAGAAGGTATATGTGATAGAAGAGGTTGACCCCTTTATTGAATTACTAACAAAGGCATCTGGGGTAAGGGCTATCGGAAAAGAACTTCTTCCCAGTTGTGATGAGTTAAATCCTTTTATTGTGCGGCATGCCTTGTCTAAAAAGAAGATAGCGGTTCAAAAGGAAAAGACGATTCCTCGCCCACCGGCTTTATGCCCCGGCTGTCCCCATACCGGAATATTTTATCTCCTGCAGAGAAAGAACCTGATTCTGACTGGTGATATTGGTTGTTATACCCTTGGCGCCCTGCCACCGCATAATGCAATGGATACCTGTGTCTGTATGGGTGCCTCCATAACCTTTGCCCACGGTGTTGATAAGGCAATTGGCAAAGAAGATAAGAGAAGGATTGTTGCTTTGATTGGCGATTCCACATTCTTCCATATGGGAGTCCCCGGTCTGATAAATGTTGGTTATAATAAAGGGAATATTATTACCATAATCTTTGACAACCGAACAACCGGAATGACCGGTCATCAAGACCATCCCGGAACCGGAAAGACTCTGATGAATGAAGAGACAAAAGTAATAAAGGTAGAAGAGATTGCCCGTGCCTGTGGTATTGAAAGGGTTTATCTCTTAGACCCCTATAAGATAAGAGAGAATAAGAAGGCGATAAGGGAAATCCTTGACCAGCCAGGACCAGCGGTAATAATCTCTAACCGACCCTGTGCCCTTTTAGTGCCAAGAAGAGAGGCGAAAAGGGTTCTTACGGACTTATGCAACGGCTGTAAATTATGTATCCAGTTGGGTTGCCCGGCAATAATCTTCAAAGATGAGAAGGCAGTAATCCAGGATGCCTTCTGCGTCGGCTGTGGGATGTGTGTTGAGTTGTGCCAGAAAGGAGCAATTGTATGAGAGTAGTCAATGCAACACTTAATAATACTGACGACTTAATAAGTGTTTGCATTCCCAAAGATAAAGAGGACGACCCACTATTTAAGGAAGGCGCCACAATAAAGAAGCGATATGTGCGGAAACTCCTTTCAGAATATGGTTATCAGTATGCAAAGATTGCTTATTTAGATGATACGCCGGTTGGAATGATTCAATTCGCACCAAAGAGGGAAGAGGAGATTGTAGAAATCCACTGCATCTTCGTTCCCAAAAATCAAGGACAGGGGATTGGCAGAATGTTATTAAACAGCCTGATTTTAGATATGAAAAGACCCCTGCCCTTCCTGGATAACAAAATCCCAAAAGGTTTAGTAACCAATGCCTTTGAAACTGGCGCCGGTTATGCCCAGCATCTATTTTATAGAAGGAAAGGATTTAATCTGGTCTCACCCGATAATCCATATCTCCTCTACTATCCAATTGAAGAAGGCTGGAAATACATTCCAGCAAAAAAGGAATATATCCCCTTAGAAGAAGATAAAGGTAAGGCATTAATCTTCTATAACCCAAACTGCCCCTGGTGCTACTACTTTACAAAAAAGACGGAAATGGCGATAAGATGGGTTGCGGGAGATATTCCGATTAGGATAATAAGCGAAGAAGAGCAAGAAGAGGTGCGAAAACGGGGGAGTGTCTCATTCTGTATTGTCAATGGCAAGCGGATAACAACCTTCATTATGGATGAGGAGAATTTTCGGAAAGAGGTTAAGGAGGCATTAGGGTAATGAAGGAAAATAGTGGAAATATCCTAATCTGTGGCACCGGTGGCCAGGGAATCTTATTATTCTCGGATATATTGGCAATGGTGGCAATGCGGGAAGGGTTTGACGTGAAGAAGAGTGAGGTTCACGGAATGGCGCAAAGAGGGGGCAGTGTTGTCTCCCATTTGAGATTTGGTAAGAAAGTATATTCGCCACTTATTGCCGAAGGGAATGCGGATTTCATCTGTTCCTTAGAAAAATTGGAGGCATTGAGGTATATTCATTTCCTCTCACCAAAAGGAATTCTAATTGTAGATACCTTAGAAATTGAACCCCTGCCGGCTTTAATCGGTGAAGTTCAATATCCAAAAGAAATTGAAGAGAGGTTGCAACAGCGGGTAAAGAAGGTTTATTTTATTCCCGCCTTCCAGATGGCAAAAGAGTTAGGCGAAGCGCGTGCCCAGAATATGATTCTCTTAGGCTTCCTCTCAAAATTTCTCCCATTTAAGGAAGAGAGTTATAAAGATGTGATAAAAGAGACCGTTAAAGCAAAATTTGTTGAGATAAACATAAAGGCATTGGAAAAAGGCAGAGACCTTAAAAAAGGGAGATGATATGAAACAATATCTTTTCGTTTCTCTTTTAACATTTTTAATTAGCACCGCGTCCCATTACAATATGGGACCAAAACATACCTTCCTTCCCGAACCGGATGCCGACGCCTATCTAATCTCCTTCTCCAACGGCTTTGCGATTGATACCCGGGTCGGTGAACCATCCCTTCCCGAAAATCTAAGGATAGAAGAGCCAAGGAATGAAAAGATCTACTATATCATCCAGTTTAAGGGGCCGATAAGGCAAGGATGGCTGAAACAGATTGCAGGATATGGCGCCAAACCCCTCGGTTATCTTCCTCGCTATGCGGTCTTATCAAAGGTGGACCTGGCAACGAAGGAGATAATCTCCTCGCTTCCAATCGTCAATTGGGTAGGAATTTTTCAACCAGCATATAAACTCCAAGATGTCTTGCTCACTGCTTCCGGAAATATAAAGATTGTAATTCAGATCACACCTGGGGAAGATTACTCACCGGTTGCCAAACTGATA
This sequence comes from Caldifarciminota bacterium, assembly GCA_037446935.1. Classification (GTDB taxonomy): domain Bacteria; phylum Hydrothermota; class Tepidihabitantia; order Tepidihabitantales; family JBDRVQ01; genus JBBIHO01. Next base: position 4,503 of record JBBIHO010000078.1, read on the forward strand.
ACGGAAGAAGGAGGCGAGGTTAACGAGATAATCACTTCGGAATTTGGCACCACCCTTGTAGCAAGCGTTGATGCCCTTCTCATTCCGAAAATCGCCCGGCTCCAAGAAGTAATCTGGATTCAGGAGTGGACCGAACCAACATTTTGTAATGACAATTGTCAGTGGGTAGTTCAGACTGGCTGGCGTTCTTCCGCACCTCCCCCAACCGATACCGTAGCAAGAAGGGTCTGGACAAGGGGAGTGCGCGGAGAGAGGGTAATCCTTTCCACTACTGATACCGGTCTCAACATCTCCGGACCAGGACACGATATGTTCCGCGACCCGGACCAATCGGTCACCCCGCCCGGAATCTGGCCCAATCATCGCAAGGTAGTAGCCTATAAAGTCTACGGCACTAACAATGCCACCGAAGACCTATATCACGGCAGTCATGTTAACGGCACAGTTGCCGGAGATGATTCCATAACCGGGGGCACAAGTTATTACGATGGGATGGCAATAAAGGCACGCCTCTACTTTGTTGATATTGAAAGGTCGGGCGGTCTTAATGTCCCTACCGATTTGTCCACGGTTTGGGACACGGTCTATTTCGGTCGGGGACTGCCCGATTCCCTGCGTCCGATAAAACAGCACTCTGGGAGTTGGGGCTGGTCAAACTCCTCTGGCACCTATCTCCTTCAGGATGCTTCCACTGATGCCTTCTCCTGGCGATACAAAGATTACCTAAATATAATGGCCGCCGGCAACGAATCAAGCACAAGAAGGATTCGCAATCCAGGTATCGCCAAGAATGTAGTGACCGTTGGTGCCTTAAACAACGGCACAAGTTCTAACACCATCGCCAGTTTCTCATCCCGCGGACCGACCCAGGATAATCGGATAAAACCAACCATCTGCGCCCCCGGGGTAAACCTCTGGTCAGCCACCAGAACCGGAACCAACACCTACCAACAGATGTCCGGAACCAGTATGGCAACACCGGCGGTGAATGGAGCAATTGGTTTAATCCGTTCTTATCTCCGTCAGGGCTATTATCCAACCGGCGCACCAGTTCTTGCGGATACCCTTGGTTATATAAGCGCCGCCCTTTTAAGAGCGATGGCGATTGTCTCCGCTGACCCAAATGTCGGCAGTTATGTCGTCCCAAGTTTTGATATCGGCTGGGGAAGGATTGATGTTGACTCTGTCCTCTACTTCAGTGGTGATTTACGAAAACTCTACATTAAAGACGACACAATCGGCGTCCAAACCGGAGAATATAAGGAAGAATTCTTCGTCGTTGATACCTCAATCCCTTTAAGGATTTCCCTTGCTTGGACCGACACCGCAGCCGCTCCTAATGCCAATCCCACATTGGTTAACGACTTAAATCTGGAGGTTACCGCACCAAACGGAACATTCTATCGGGGAAATCAATATACCAATGGTCAGTCAACACCAAATCCAACAAGTTGGGATAATAGAAATGTTGAGGAATGCGTCCGGGTAAATTCGCCAGTGACCGGCATCTGGCGGATAAGGGTATATGGTGCACAGGTGCGAACCCGAGCACCCCAACCATTTGCCTTTGCTATAACCGGAGCAATCACTCCTTACCAACCGGATGTCGGAACCTTATCAATCGTTGCTCCCACCGGTAGTATTGATTCGGGAACCGCCGTTATCCCTAAGGCAATCGTCAAAAATTTCGGCGAACAGAGCGAAACCTTTAATGTTAAATTCCAGATTGGCAGTTTCTATACTGATGATACGACAATAACCTTAGGTGCCGGATTAACCGATACCGTAAGTTTCGTCCAATGGATTGCCGAATCCCTTGGAACCCATATTGTCAAATGTTCAACCGAACTTGCAGGTGATATAAATCCGGCAAACGATTTGGCAATTGATTCGGTAGAAGTGATACCTTTTGTGAAGATATCCGACTCGGAAAAGAAGGGGGTTTATTCGGTTACCAACCCCTTCATCTACCGGACGACAATTGAATTCTCCATCCCTTCTGGTAGCGAATTTTCCCTGACGGTTTATAACCCTTCTGGCTTCCTTATCCGAAACCTCACTGCGAATAAAGTGGAAGGTGGCTTTTACAAAATAACTTGGGATGGAAAGGATAACGAAGGAAGAAATCTACCTTCGGGAATCTACTTCCTCTGTCTTAAAACTCGTAATCTTTCCATCCGGAAGAAGATTCTGAAGATAAAGTAGTTGTAAATATAGCAACCGAACGCCAAAAATAAGATACATCTCCCTCAGACATCAAATATCACCGTTGCCTTATAACCGGTATCCTCCTTCTTCACACTGAACATATGATAGGTCGGGGTCTTTATCTCAATCTTTAAGTTATGCCGTTTTTGGTCAAAGGTCTCACCGGTAATCTTTGCCTCCAAACTTAGCCCTTTTAATGAAAATTCCTTTACCCTCTTCCCAACAAAATATTCCGTAGCAAAAAGGAAGAGTAGTTCTCTTAACCAGTCTAAAAATAAATCCTCTAAACTCCCCGCCGTAATCTTTATCTCCTTTTCCTCTCTTTCGGCAATCAGTTCAATATCGGTGATATTATCAAAAAGGGCATAAAGTCCATTAGAAAATAGTTCTTGCAGGTCTTTGCCGTATATCTCAACCCCCAAATCTGATGTATGGTCCAAATATCTATACCGCATCTTTTCTTGCAATGAATGGAATGCCTGCTTCTTGATACCTTTTTGCGATTTGAAAATAATACTCCGCTACCTTTCTAATCCATTCTATCTCCTCTTCACTAACCCATCTCTTGATTTCTGCTGGGACACCGGCAACTAAGGTTTTTGGCGGAACGATAAAATCTTCCCTGATCAGACTACCGGCGGCAACAATTGAATTCTTACCAATCATTGCCCGGTTTAAGAGAATTGACCCCATTCCAATCATACATTCATCCTCAATAAGACAGCCGTGTAAAATTGAGCGGTGTCCGACGGTTATCCGGTTCCCGATAATTGTCGGTTTCCCCTCATCACAGTGGATTAATGATAAGTCCTGGATATTTGTCATCTCACCAATCACTATTCTATCCATATCTGCCCGAATAATTGTTCCGAACCAGATACTTGCCCCTTTTTTTATTTCACAGTCACCGATAATTAACGAATTTGGGGCAATAAAGACATTCTCTGCAATCTTTGGCTCTTTTCCATAGAAATTAGAAAGCATATAAGATAATATCTAACTTCTTATCGCTGTCAATCTCTTTTTCTTTACCAAGTATTGACTTCTACTTAAATAAGATTAAAATAGTCAAAGGAGATAAGATGAAGATGAAAAAATTTGCTGTTTTATTACTCTTAATTGGAATGGTGATTGCCCGGGTTATTGTCGTCCCGGATTCCGCACCGACAATTCAAGCCGGATTGAATCTTGCCTTATCTGGTGACACGGTCTTGGTAAAATCCGGTGAATACCGAGAAAATATTATCTGGCCCTCTACGGATGGGATTAAACTCTACTCTTCATCCGGTCCCGATTCAACGACAATCAATGGTGGTGGGCAAGGCAGGGTAATTTACATTGGCTCTGGAAGTAGCCGGGCAACGGAGATTCGTGGTTTCCGAATTACTGGCGGTAAGGCAAATTCTGGTGCCGGGATCTACACCACCGG
>JBBIHO010000079.1:0-8132 GCA_037446935.1 Caldifarciminota bacterium
TAATTGAATCGGTCCAGCCAGAATAGACAATTAGTATTTGATTTCCTAAGCCTCTCGCCAATGCTGGGGAGTATTGGTCTCCTAATTGAAGAGAAACCGCTCGCACCATAAATGTTAATCCCGCTACGCCAGTCTTCCCATACAACGAGATAATTTGTGCCGTCAAAGGCAGTGGAAGAGAACCATTGGTAATTTAGGGCAGTAGAAATTGGAATACCATCGGGGTCTAAAACTTGACCATCGGGACTCACGCTTGCTCCATAGATGTCAGAATGAGAACTGTTGCGATGGTCTGTCCAGACAACAAGGTAGTTTCTTCCATCAGAGGCAATTGAGGGAAAAGATTGTCTGGAGGGTGCTGGAGGATAAACAACATTCGTATCAATTAGAAACTCACCGGTTGGCAAATGGGAAATGGAGGATTTGGCTTTTCGCTCTCCTTTGGGAACGGAATGGGGAGATGAGAGGGTGATGCTAAAAGCAGAGGCTATAACAAAGATGAGGCTTATTGTTCTAAAAGGCTCCTTGTGAGAAAGATTTAATTTTTGGCTTCTAATCACACAATATTTATAACAAAACGCCCTAAAAATCAATGGGCATTAGACTGCCTTGCCACACAATTTCTATTAATTATTTATAATTAAACGATAGCGTTCCCTTTTATCCCCGGTAAAAATTTCTAAGAAGTAGATGCCGGTAGGTAAGGAGGGTCGCCAGGTAATCTCATTTTCCCCTCTTTTAGTTTTAATGACAAAATTGGCAACCTGCCTTCCTGTAATGTCATAGATTTTAATCCGGAAAGGAATTGGTTTAGAAGTTTCATACCGGATTCTAAGATAAGAGGAGAAGGGATTTTGGAAGGGTTTTTCAATACGAAGTTTGGTTCTTCTTTCAGCAATGCCAACCCTTTCCACAATAATATCCTCTAACTGACTGTAATCACCCCATCCCCAACTTGTATTATACCCTTTTACCCGATACCAATATCTTCCAGGACTTTGATTTGTCATAAGGTAAAATGTGTCAGGGATGTTTGAGGAGATTATTCTGGTGGCGGAGAAGAAGGGAACCGGATATATATCGTCAAGATAAAAACCTGCCCCGAGGATACTGCCATCAGTCATCTGCCGAATTCTTATATAAACCGACTTTCCAATAAATGGTTGTAAGGAGTAAGATTTTCTCACCCATCCGCCGGAATTTCCGGTGAGTCTATCACCGAGTTGGAACCACTCCTTACCATTCTCTGAGACCTCGGCAACTGCCACATCGTAATTATTCTCTAAGTCATACCAGGTCCAGAATGTTAAGGAATCATTAGGATTTACTAAATAGGGGAAGGTTGTCTGGGCAAAACTTGCGCGGTTATTGGAAGATTCCGCATAGAGGCTATAAGAACCGGAATGGGCGCGGTTACTCCTTAGAGAAAATCCCGCAAGTTGCCAGCGGGTAGTTCCCATTTCCAAACTATCAAGGATTACCGAATAACCGGTAAGTTCTTGGAGTTCCCATTTCTCAGGGTTATTATAGAGGGGATTTTTTCTCTGCCAGGAGATGTAGTAATTACCGGTTGAATTTGTATCCATAGGTAATATTTGGGGTGGCGGAACGACCCCTTTTAAGAGGATTTTTATACTCTCGGCATATTGGGCTAACCAGAATGCACCCTTAAAATTCTCCCGACAGATAAAATCTAAGTCTTGTGTTGGTTGATAAAAACTGGTTCCGACCTCCGGTGTGAAGGCGAGGCAGGGGAGTCCGAGGGTATAATGGGAGACGCCATAAAACCAGTCATCAGAATAGCCAGACATCGGATAGAAGTTACAAGCCTGCATTGCGGTATATGTGCCACCACCTAACCTTTGAATCTTTCCGGCTAATCTCTCTCCAACACTCCGATAGACGATATCATCCGGGGTCCCGGCTGATTTGTATCCCCATGCCCAGAGGATATATTCACCATAGGAATGGTAAGATAGGCAGGCAACGATTTCTTTCTTGCGGAAAAAATCGGTGATTCCTTTAATCTCTTTGGCAGAGGCACCGTAGCGACCGCAGAAGACCTCAGAAGATGGATAATTACTCACCTGGGCATTCCGGGGGACCGAACCCCAATCACCGATTGGTTCACCGGAGCAGGCACCAGGATGGTTCCGATTCAAATCAGTGCCGATAGCACCACCAAAAGGCTCGCGGTTCTTTCGCCAACTATTTCCCGCAGGATAGTCATAGACATAGCCATCCGGATTCATAATCGGAAAGATATAGATTTCCCGGCTATTAACTATATTTCTAATCGCTGTGTCGTTTCCATAACCTCTAATTAAGGTATCGGCGATGAATAGGCAGACTTCAATCGTTGCCCATTCCCGAGCGTGATGGGCTCCCCAATATAAAATATCCGGTTCATTCGGGTCTTCAGTATTAACCGCATCGGAAATCTTTACACCATAAATCTGTCTTCCTTCATAAGTCCGACCAAGGCTCTCTAATTGGCAGATATGAGGAAAGGTTGTTGCTAAGTTACGCAGGATTTGGTTCACTTCATCATAACTATGGTATCGCCCTTTCCGCCACGATGTGTCTCCGCCTTTTAGAATTCTCTCTTTCTCCTTTGCCAAATCTTTAATAATAATTTCGGCTTTTAGACCAGAGGCGAGAATTAAAGGGTAGTCAGAAGGTTTAATTATCAGGTCATAAGAGATACCCTTATTGAAGGAGGCAATTTCTATATCACTCTGCTTAAAATCAATCCGCCTTGTTAGTTCTTCATAATCCTTCACATAGACCCTGACAATCATCTGCGAGGATTCTCCCAGGGAAAGTGCGATGATTGATAAGAGTAAAAATACCCTTAAAGGTTTCATATTTTCCTCCTAATTTTTATAGATTTTAAGCCGTCTTTTCCAATTGGTTAAGGCTTTTTAACAATTCGGCAATTATTGCCCGCTGGATATGAAGGCGGTTTTCCGCCTGATGCAAGACGATGGAATTCGGGCCATCGAGGACTTCGTCAGTTATCTCTTCTCCCCGGTGTGCCGGTAGGCAGTGCATAACCCTTGTGTCAGGTAGAGCAAAAGAGAGTAAATTCTTATTCACTTGAAACTCCTTAAAAACCTTCTTCCTCTCTTCTGCCTCTTTTTCCTGACCCATTGATGTCCAGACATCGGTGTAAACAAATTCCCTATCTTTTACCGCTTCCCTTGGGTTATGGGTCAAACGAATCTTTGCCCCGCTCTCTTTTGCGAATTGTTCCGCCTTATCCAATATCTCTTTTTTTGGCTCATATCCCTTAGGAGTTCCGACTATTAAATCGCAACCAAGAATTGCGCTACCGAAGATTAAAGAATTGCAGACATTGTTCCCATCGCCAACCCAACCAATCCTTACACCATCAAGTTTCTTTTTATTTTTAATTTCATAGATAGTGAGTAAATCGGCAAGGACCTGACAGGGATGTTCCAAGTCCGAAAGGGCATTGATTACCGGGATAGTAGAAAATCTTGCCAATTCCAAAACCGTTGAATGGGAAAATGTGCGGGCAATAATTAGAGAGACCCAAAGCGAGAGGTTCTTTGCAACATCCGAGACACTTTCCCTTTTCCCCAAGCCAATATCCTGGGGGGCTAAATAGATTGAATCACCACCCAGTTCTTTAAGTGCTACCTCAAAGGTGACCCTTGTCCGTAAGGATGGTTTCTCAAAGACCAGAACCCCAATCTTTCCTTTAAGAATTTGAGTTTTTCCTTTCTTCCTTATCTCATTTTTTAATCTTATTGCCCTCTTAAAGAGGGAGTAAATCTCCTCTTTTCTTAAATCACTAATTGATATTAAGTCTCTTTTCATAGTTCCATACTCTTTTTGGTCTATGGTGGTTGGTCATAGCAGCCAGTTTGGTTTTTATCTGAGGTCTTGGCTTTTTAGAAAATTTATTCCAAGCTCCTTCAAGACGATAGAGTTGTTTGCCAATAACCTCATATTCTTTGATTAGGTCTTCGCATAGTTTTGTTTCAATACGATGGGGATAAATATCTCGACATTGAGAGAGACCGACTTGTGTTTCATTAGCCTCAGCCATAGCATCGTCAATATATTTTTGGAATCCAGCCTTCTGGTGTTTTTTAGTGAATCCCTCAACAATCAATCGTGGCACTGCCTTTGAAGAACGTGCTAATTGGTCTTTTAAATCGTATTTTTCATTTTCTGGCAGTTTAGGAATGATTTTGGTCATTACTAAAATACAAGTTTGATAAACCCGTTGATAAACGTCTAAATCTCGGTAACTCGTGATTTTCTTGCCCTTCATTATTTCATTGGTTTAAGGTTTTTAGTCTTCGCTGCCGGTTTAGTGATGAGTCAAAAGTCATACGGTCGCTACGCTCCCGCACGATGTGATAGGTAATTATTTACCAAAGACCCATAACTTTAGACCAAACTGGCAACCCCGACCATTAACTGATAACCTTGATCTGAGACTAAACCGGTTGCGATTAACCATAAACGATAACTCATAAGATCTACCGCATTGGGATTTTTATCCCGTATTTCTTTGCTACTTCCTTCGCCTTTTCATAGCCGGCATCAGCGTGTCGGACAATGCCAATCCCCGGGTCATTGGTTAGGACCCTTTCCAATCTTTTTGCCATCTCCTTTGTGCCATCAGCAACAATCACCTGTCCGGCATGGATTGAATTGCCAATTCCCACACCACCACCGTGATGAACCGAAACCCAGGAGGCACCGGAGACTGCATTTAATAGGGCATTGAGGATTGGCCAGTCGGCAATCGCATCTGAGCCGTCTTTCATCCCTTCGGTCTCCCGATTCGGTGAGGCAACCGAACCGGTATCCAAATGGTCCCGGCCGATGACGATTGGTGCCTTAATTTCTCCTCTCTTCACTAATCTATTTATTGCCAGACCAAATTTATCCCGCTCCCCATAACCGAGCCAACAGATTCTTGCGGGAAGTCCCTGAAACGGAATCTTCTCCTCTGCCAATTTAATCCATCTTTTAAGGGAGGCATTCTCGGGAAAGAGTTTTAAGACCAATTCGTCGGTCTTGAAAATATCCCTCTTATCTCCGGAGAGGGCAACCCAACGGAAAGGACCCTTTCCTTCACAGAAGAGGGGTCTAATATATTCTGAGACAAATCCCGGAATATTGAAGGCATCTTTCACACCAGCCTTCAACGCTTGACCCCTTATATTATTTCCATAATCAAAGGCAACCGCTCCTTTCTTCTGCATCTCAAGCATCGCGGACATCTGTCTTGCGATTGAATCATAGGAATGTTTTATATATTCTTTTGGGTCTTTTCTTCTTAATTCCAGTGCGGATTCTAAACTCATACCACCTGGGACATAGCCATTAAGTTCATCATGGGCAGATGTCTGGTCAGTTAAGACATCAGGGATTATACCTCGCCGCAAGAGTTCTGGATGGGTCTCGGAGGCATTGCCGACTAAACCAATGGAGCGGGGAATCTTCTTCCTTACTGCCTCTTCCACTAATTTTAATGCCTCATCTAAATTATCAACCATCATATCGCAGAAGCCTTGTTTTACTCTTCTTTGAATCTTTTCCGGGTCAACCTCCACATCTAAGATTACCCCTTCATTCATCGTTACTGCTAATGGCTGGGCAGAAGACATTCCACCCATACCTGCGGTTAAGACCCATTTTCCTTTTAGACTACCACCAAAATGTTTATTCGCAGAAGCGGCAAATGTCTCATAGGTCCCTTGAATAATGCCTTGGGTTCCAATATATATCCAGGAGCCGGCGGTCATCTGACCAAACATAATTAAGCCGAGGGCTTCCAATTTTCTAAAATAGTCCCAGTTTGCCCAGGCGGGAACCAAAAGGGAGTTGGCGATTAGAACCCTTGGGGCATAAGGAAATGTCTTAAAGATTCCGACCGGTTTTCCGGATTGGATTAAAAGTGTCTCGTCATCCTCTAATCTCTTTAAGGAGGAGACGATTGCTCGGAAACATTCCCAGTTCCTTGCTGCCTTTCCGGTTCCGCCGTAGACGATTAACTCTTCGGGTTTTTCCGCTACTTCTTTATCAAGGTTATTCAAGAGCATCCGGAGTGCTGCCTCTTGATGCCATCCTTTGCAGGAAATTCTTCTTCCCCGGGGTGCCTTGATTTCTCCTCCCTCTTTAACTTCCATTGCCACCTCTCTGCTATTAAAAATAGCGGGGGCTGGATTTGAACCAGCGACCTTGAGGTTATGAGCCTCACGAGCTACCGGACTGCTCCACCCCGCAATCTATATTATAATATCAAATTTTTCGGAATTGTCAAGATAAGATATTGAGGCTTAAGTAAATAGGGCTAAGAATAATGAGGCTAAAATTCCTAAAACCCCGCCAAAGAGAAATGGCGCCTGAGGACCGAATAGCGACCAGAGAAGACCGGCAAAAAGAGAGGCGGGAAGGAGACCGATGCCTGTTAGGGTTGTGTGTAAACCGATTAAACTTCCCCTTGTTGCCTCCGGAGCAATATCAGAAACGAATGCCTTTTCTACCCCTTCGGTGAATGCCGAATAGAGACCATAGATGGCGAAGAGCGGTAATAAATAAAATGGTTCATTTGCAAATCCAAACCCTAAATAGACCAGTCCATAGACTAAATAACCAGTAACGATAAGTCTCTTGCGACCAATTTTATCGGAGAGTCTTCCCGCCGGATAAGAAAAGATGCCATAAATGAGGTTATACAAAAGATATAGGAGTAAGACATTTGTTGTGGCAATGCCGAATTTACTTGCCCGGAGGATTAGAAATTGATTGGAGGAATTGCCCAAGGAAAAGAGGAAGATTACAAAGAGGAAGATCTTAAATCTCTTCGGCAGATTTTGCCAATCTTTTAATAGTGGTAGCCTTTCTTTTTCCTTTTCCGCAACCCTTTTTCCTTCCCGGACCAAGAGGAGAATAAAGACTCCGAGGATTGCTGGTATGAGAGAGATTAAGAAGATTCGGGTGAAGTTTTGATTGGTTCGCGGCAATAGATAGATAGCAATAATCACTCCTAAGGCAGCACCGGCGGTATCCATTGCCCGATGCAAGCCATAAGCCCTGCCTCTTTTATCAGGAACCGAATCGGCAATTAAGGCGTCCCTTGGTGCCTGGCGCACTCCCTTACCGAATCTATCAAGAACCCGACCCAAAAATACTAAACCCCAGGTGTGGGAGATATAGATAAAAAATTTCCCAAGGAGTGCGGAAGAATAGCCAAATACCGCAAGCGGCTTCCTTCTTCCAAGGCGGTCAGAGAAATAACCGGAGAAGACCTTTAAGATACTGGCAAGGCTTTCGGCAATTCCTTCAATGAGTCCTAAAATTGCTGGACCAACACCCAGCCTTAATGATAGATATAAAGGGATAAGTGGATAGACCATTTCGGTTGAGACATCGGTTAAAAAACTCGTAATCCCTAAGATTATGACATTAAACATAGGCAATCATAAAGGAAAAAGAGGAAAGGTCAAGTTGACAGGTGGGGTGTTTTGGATTATACTTTCCCACCGGGGCGTGGCGCAGTTGGTTAGCGCACCAGCTTGGGGTGCTGGGGGTCGCTGGTTCAAATCCAGTCGCCCCGATTTTCAATTTCGGTTCAATCGCTTCGCTTCCGCACGATGTGAACGGCAATAAATTGCGTCTCCTTAACTAAGTCCCACGAGAACGACAGTTATTCAGGAAGGAATTTTCGCAATACGGAAAGAGAGGGCCGCGAACCTTTTTATTTTTGGTGGGCTTCTGAGGGGAATGAAAGGAGGCAAAGATGAGTGTGGGGTCATTCGCGGCCCTCAAATCTATCCATAATTTTTTAATTCCCAAATCTTATTATCTTATTTTACCATAAAATAAAAAAAAAGTCAATGGGACGCCTTTCAACCCTTTCTTGCTTCCTTAGGGTGAGGGTCAGCGGTAGGCACCTACGGTAATTGTGGGTCTATTCACCAAGGAAGGAGACCTTTACCTTCCAGCCGGGGTCATTTTCCGTAGATATTGATATAAAATAGACTCCCCGCGGTAAAGGTCTGCCATCTAAATCCTTTCCATCCCAGACACACTCGTTATAACCACGGTTCTCAAAGCGATTCTTTAATGTGAAGAGTTGTTTC
>JBBIHO010000080.1:0-8084 GCA_037446935.1 Caldifarciminota bacterium
CGGTGCCAATTCCCAAAACCATATATCCCACCTGGGAAACCGCATGGAAGGAAAGGAGTCGCATCGCCTCTTTTTGGATTAAAGCCATCATTACCGCGGCTAAAATCGTAACAACACCAATAATCATCAAAGTATTCCTTAATACGAAACTGGTTCTTAAATCAAAGGTATAACAAGAAATCCGGGTTAAGAGATAGATACCTAAGAGTTTATCTAAGGATGCCGGTATAAAAGCCATTGTCGTTGCCGGTAAAACCTTTGACACCTCCGGAATCCAGGTATGCAAAGGAATTGCCCCAGCCTTTGCCAGCGCCCCAATACCGATAAGGAGAAAAGATATAATATTCTTTGACTCCAATAACGAAAGGCGCACATTCTCCACGAGAAGCAAATTGCCATTATTTAAGATAAGAATTATAATCCCTAAAAGAAGCACAAAGTCGGAGATTCCTAATATGAATAGGGTCTTTGTCCAGGCAATCTCCGGCTCCCTTTTTCCAATGGCAAAGAGGCCATAAAGACAGGAAAGCGAAAATCCCCAGAAGATGACTAAGGTCAAGAAATCCCCGGCAGTTACCACACCAAAGGAACTGGCTAAGGTAAATAAAAAGAGGGCGAAATAGGTATCCTCCTTTAACGGTCGGGTTGCCCGCAAAGCATAGATAATGAAAAGGAATCCGAAAAGACCGATAAAGAGAACTAAAAAGCCACCCAAGGCATCAATCCGAAAAGAAAAGGAATAAGAAGCGAGAGAGAAAAGCGGGAAGAAGAGCGGACGACTACGGGTGGCAAAAAAGATTCGTAGGGCATAATAAAAACCAAGGAGTGCCCCCAAAAAGGCAAACTCCTTTTTCAACAACTTAAAGATATAAACTAAAACGCCACCCAAAACCGGAAAAAGAATCAAAGAGTAAACAAAGTTCATAACCCACTCTCTAAAATCCGATAAAGATAAGAAGTTGCCAATCCGCACATAAGGAGAATAATCCCAATCAGAAGCGGAATCCCCGCAAATCTTATCTTTCCCCTAATAGGTTTTAATTGATTAGCCAATTTTAGGATGTAAAGAAGGGTGAATATTGAAGCGAGAATTGCGGATATTCCAAAGGTGAAATTCCTCTCTATCGCCCCGATGATCACAAAGAGTTTTCCGAAGAAACCCAAAAATGGCGGTAGGCCAATTAAAGATAAGGCAAGAAGTCCGAAAGAGAAAAAGTCGGCACCCCTCCCTTCTTCCTTCTCTCCTAAGAGAAAGAAGAGACCAGGTTTCGCTAAGGAGTGGCTCACAAGGAGTAGTAGACTCCCCACCATTCCCACCAGAGAGAGAGATAATCCAAATAGGATAAACCCTAATTGACTGATTGTGGAATAAGCAAGAAGTCTCCTTCCCCGAGCGAAATAGGCGAGACCACCGGCAAAGATTGCGGAAGTAATCCCAATCACTCCGGTTAAGAAATAAAAATCTTTGCCCATATTTATATTTAAGAGAAAGACTCTCAGGAATAAGACCGGTCCCATACTCTCCGCTAAACCGGAGAGGATAGCACAGGAAGGAATTGGCGCCGCCTCATAAGCATAAGGGAGCCAAATATAAAATGGCAAGAGAGCCGACTTCACTAAAATCCCGCCCAGAATAAAGAGGGAGGTTAAAAGTATTGGTTCTCCAAGACCTTTCAACTCAAAAAGGGAGATTGTTCCCTTCTCAAAATAGAGGCTAACAATACCCAATAGTAAAAGGACACCACCTAAAAAATTGAGGATGAATGTCCAGTTCGCGGCAACCTTCTCTCTCTCCCCCTTGTATGATAGAACAAGACGCCATGCGGAAAAGGAAGCAACCTCCCAGAATAGAAATAGAAGAAGTAGATTGTCAAAAAATAATAATCCGAGTGCGGAAAGGAAGAGTATTAAATAGAATAAATAATCTTCCCCCCTCTCTCTCTTGCCCCGCCCTTTCAAATAAGGAATCGCATAAATTAAAGCGAATAACCAGGAAAGGAAAAATACCAGAGAAAGAATAAGGGAGAGGGAAGTAATCTCAATCTTTGATTCAATATAGTTCATATACCTTTCTGGTATTTTGACTTTAACCTCTCTGTTTTCTCCCAAGAAAGTCGTAAAATATCTTCATAAGTCCATCGCAATTTTCCATCCGAAAATGCCGCTAATCTTTCCGTGCAACAGTAGCAGGGGTCAACCGCTGCCAGAGTTAAGGCCGCATCGGCAATTGAATAGCCAACGCAGGCATATTCATTAGAAGGCACATTCATATAGGAGGGGGCTCGAATCTTATGCCGGATTGGAAAATTTCCACCGCTCGTCCTCACATAATGAAACACCTCTCCCCTCGGCGCTTCGGTTCGGCCAATTCCTTCCCCCGGCAAAATCTCATCAATCCTTGCGGCAATCTCTCCCTCCGGCAGATTATTCAGACATCCCCTTATTATCCTTACCGACTCAAAACACTCTAAGAGTCTCACCTTTGCCTTTGCCAATACATCCCCCTCTTTAAAGACCACAATATCCCAATCCACCTTATCATAAGCGGCATGCGGGTCATCTTTCCGAACATCAATCTCCACCCCGGAGGCACGGGCAGTTGGACCAACCACCCCATAATCTATCGCCACTTCTTTCGGTAAAATCCCTACCCCTTCTAACCTTGCCCGAATCACCGGGTCATCAAGGATTGCCTTGGTGAACATATCAACAACCTTTTCCAACTCCGATAAGGTTTTTTCAATCAAAGGAATATGTTCCTCTTTAATATCCCAACGCACACCACCCACCTTATTCATCGCATAATGATTCCGGTTCCCGGTAATCATCTCAAATAAATCCAGGACCAACTCCCGATATTTCCATGACCACATCCATACCGTATTATATCCGATAAAATGTCCGGCTAAACCGAGCCAGAGGAGATGGGAATGGATTCTTTCTAATTCGTGATTTATTGTCCTTATGTATTTTGCCCTTTCTGGAATCTCAATCCTTCCCGCATCCTCTACCGCCATCACAAAGGCAAAGGGATGAGAATTGGAACATATTCCACATATACGCTCCACCAGGTAAGATATCTGCTCGTAGGTCATCTTTGGTGAAAGAAACTCATGACCCCGATGGTTATAACCGATATTTATCTCCAAGGCAACAACCTTTTCTCCTTCAACAATCAATTTGAAAAACTCTGGTTCTTCTTGCAGAGGATGATAAGGTCCAATCGGGATTACCCTTCGGTTATTCATAATCGCGCCGCAAAGGAAATTTATCTCTTGGCCAATCTTCTGCTGTTAAAAGCGGGACGAGATTCTTATGACCAATAAATTCTACTCCTAAGAGCTCCCAAATCTCTCTTTCAATCCATGCCGACGCCTTTGTAATATCAGAAATGGTATCAACCTTTGGTTCCGCCTTATCAACGACAATCTTAACCGTATAATATGTCCCGGTCTTATCTTCCGAGAAATGGTAAAGGATTTCAATTCCTTCCCGGGTATCAACTCCTGTCATTATTGACAATCGTAATCCCTTCTCCTTAAATAGAAAATTGGCAACTTCCCTTATTTTCTCTTTTGCCACCCTAATGTATAATCTCCTTGCCGAATGTTCAAAAATCTCCGCTTCCGGAAATCTCTCTCGGAGTGCGATCTCCACTTCCCTCATAACTTAGAAAGCGCCTTCACCACCCCGGCAATTATTGCCTCTGGTTTTGGTGGACAACCCGGAATATAAACCGCTACTGGTAGATGTTTGTCATAAGGTCCAACCACATTATAAGAATCCTGAAACATATGGCAGTCACAAGCACAACTGCCAACTGCAATTACCAGACAAGGCTTTGGAGTCTGTTCATAAACCCTTAATACCCGCGGCAGGCTCTTTCTATTTATCACCCCGGTAACCAGTAAGGCATCCGCATGCCGAGGAGAGCCAACAAGTAATATGCCAAATCGCTCAACATCAAATCTTGGGGTCAAGGCAGCAAGGATCTCAATATCGCAATTATTACAGGAAGCCGCCGCCACATGGAAGACCCAAGGCGATTTCTTTAAACCCCAAATCCTAATATCCCTCATAACTTGCTAAATGCCAATATTACCGCAATTATCCCTAAGATTGTGAGAGGAATCCAGAAGAATTTCAATGCCTGGTCAATCCGCAGCCGCGGGTTCGTATTCTTCAAAATGACTATGATCACTAATAGGAAAAGGAATTTCGGAATTACCCATAAATCACCTATCCCACCCCAGAAGATAATGATTAAAAATATCGGCAGTAAAAAGAGCATCATCGCCTTTGTTAACTTAAACATTCCTAAAAGGACACCGGAATATTCTAAATACGGACCAGCCATAATCTCCTGTTCTGCCTCCGGAATATCAAAAGGGACAAATCCCATTTTCGCTTGCATACAAATCAGGGCAATGATAAAGGAGATTGCTCCGGAAAAGGAGTAGAGAAAGGGTGCGACTACATTCTGATAGATAATTATATCGCCAATTTTAATACTGCCTGTTTTAATTACCGGAACCAAGAGCGAAAAGATGAAGGGGAGTTCGTAGCCGAAATAGAGATTCATCTCCCGGGAGGCGCCAACTGCTGAGAGAGGATTTTCGGAAGTGGAGCCCCCTAAAATCACCGCCAAGGGAGGTAAGGCAAAGAGATAGACGACAACAATCAAGTCGCCAACAAAAGAAGCTTTAGGATTGTGACTAACAAAGAATAATATTATGCCAACGATGGTTAATGCCGCTACCCCTAACAAAGGGGCTAAGATAAATAATAACTTACAAGCTCCTTCCGGAATTAATACCTCTTTTAATAAAAGTTTTAGAAAATCGGCATAAGGCTGATAGATTGGCGGACCGACCCGCCACTGGACCCGGGCAGTAATCTTCCGGTCAACCCAGGTCAAAAAGAGTCCGAATATCGCGATAAATGCGAAACCGGGAAAGATTAAAAAGTTAAATAAAATCTTTAAGATACTCATTTCACTCGCCGCCAATAGGGTGAACGAGAAATTACCCTCACCCCAATCTTCTCTTTCGGAACCTCTTCCTCTGACAGATATTTTAAGGCGCCCGAGACACAGGAGTCAACACACCGTGGTCCTTCTTTCCGATCCCGGCATAAATCACATTTCTGGGAGATATGTCGCAAAAGGTTTCGCTCAATAACTCCGAAAGGACAGGCTAAAATACAGGAAGAACAGCCGATACATTCAAAACCACTCTGAAAGATGACACCGGTCTCTTCGTCCCTCCTTATAACCCCAAACGGGCAGGATTTAAGGCAGAGGGCATCTTCGCAATGGCGACAGGCTAATGGCATTACGAACCGGTCTCCTCCCATTCTCTTCTCAACAAGTCCATAACGGATTCGCCTCTCTTCCTGAAATCTTGCCGCACAAGCGGACTCACAGGAACGACAACCAATGCAGTAATCTAAATCTAACACTATCCGCTTCATCAAACTTCTATCCTCTTAAAGACTGGTCTTATTATAATCTCTTTTGTTCCCTTGTCAATTTCGCAGGTGAATAATCTCCTAACCTTCGGATTGGCAAGCGATACCAAACCCAAATCCTCAGGGATTCCTTCCCTTGTCTCAACCCGGAGCATAACATCCTCTATGGAGATTCTCTCCCCCTCCCTTAATTGAAGTTCCGATGCAATCTTTGGTGAAATCCGAATCCTATCCCCTTTGTCAAAGAAACCTCCGTATTCAATCGCCTCTTCATCATTCACAAGATATATACTCCTCTCCCTTTTATCACCGTGGATACCCACCGCGGAATCGCCTCTCTCCTTAAACCTCTCTCTCCTTTCCATCAACGCCTCTGCCTCCTTCTGACAAATTATCCGCCGGGAAATGACTTCCCCTTTATTATAAACAATTCCCAAATCATTTGCTATCCGACCAATAATCTCTCTTATTCCCTTTGTTCCGGAGAAAGGAGGAATCCCCCTCTTATAGACTTTACCCCAGAAGGAAGAAAAATTTCCCTCTCTCTCCACAATATGCGGCACCGGGAGAAGGAAAGATGGAAAGAAGGATTTTGCATCTGCAAAAAAAGAAGCCGTGGCAATTAAATAATTCACCTCAAAAGAGGGTAAGTATGTGGTCAAAGAACTTCCCTCACCAAAAAAGAGCAAGACCTTAATCCTTCCAGAACCAATATCCTCTGCTATGTCACCAACAAATCTCCCGGCAAATCCCCCTTCCCGTTCCCAAACCGGAAGGAAAAACTTCTCCCCCTTGCATCGTAAAAGGAATTCTTGTGTGGCTAATGATAAGGAGAGTGGGTTAAGAAATTTTCCCGGTGTTAAATCTAATATTAAAACCCCTCTCTTCGCCTCCGCAAAAGTGGCAAGAATCTCTTCACTCTTCAAAAAGACTTCAACCTCCCTCCCAAATGGCAGGAGAATTGAACTATCAGCAAAACCGAAAAGACGGGAAGGATATAAATCAAAAACAAATAGTCGCCTTCCCTTTTTTTCATACTGACTATCAAGAATTGGCTTGGCAAAGATTGGGAAACGGGAAAATAAATCACCGATGATTAAAATCACATCACTATTTTTAAGGTCAGAAAAAGATGGCTCTTTAATTCCTTCTATCCGATAAGCGGCAATATTCTCTGGATTAAGATAGAAGATATCCTTTACCCCTAATGCCTGCGCAAAACCGATAACATCCCCTTTCTCTTCTAATGTGAGATAGGAATCAAAACCGACCGCAATATTTTCCGGCCGATAATTTTTAATAATCTTTACCACCTCAAAAAATGTTTCTCCCCAGGAAATATCTCTGCTGTTTAACTTTGGCGAATAGAGCCGCTTCGGATGTGAGAGGATAAAAGGAATGGCGTTTCCTTTTGGACAGAGCCTCCCCTCTTGGAGACTATCCTTAATATATTCTATTCCAGCAAAGAAACCCTCCCTTCCCGCCAGTTCCAATCCACAACCATAAGGACAGAGCGGACAGGTAGTTCTTATTTTCATCCTACCAGGGGTCTTCAATATCCTTTATCTCCTCCCAGGTTAGCACCGGTCCCGATGAGCAGACGAAATATCTTCCCAATCGGCAGTGTCCGCACATCCCAACCGCACAGGACATATTCTTCTCCATTGAGAGGTAGATATTTGAGGGATGGAAACCGACTTCTAAGAGGCGCTGGTTTGTAAATTTCATCATGATGGGTGGCCCGCAAACGACTGCCACTGCATTCTTTACCTCTACGGGAATCTTATCCAATATCGTTGTCACCACCCCCACCCTTCCCTTCCAGGTCTTATCTCCCACATCAACCGTCAATAAAACATTAACCCCCTTAATACTTGCCCATTCCGCGAGCTCCTCTTTATAAACTATATCCTTTGGTGTCCGCGCCCCATACCTTATATAAATCTTCTTATATCTATCAATCTGATGGACTAAGGCTAAGAAGAGGCTTCTCAAAGGTGCTATACCAACTCCCCCGCCAACGATAAATATCTCTTTATTCATAAACTTATCTAAGGGGTAAGGTTTACCAAAAGGACCGCGCAGACCAATCTCACTCCCTTCCTTTAAGGAGAATAGGGCATTGGTTACCCTTCCCACCCTCATTATCGTAAATTCCAGAGGTTTCTTATAAGGAGAGGAAGAAGGGGTGAAGAATGCCTCACCAATCCCCGGAACGGTTAATGCTGCAAACTGACCAGCCTCAAATGAAAAGCCATTCTCCGGCTCAATTACAAATGTCTTTATATTGGGCGTCTCATCCTTAATGCCCAATATCTTTGCTAATTGGGGAAGAAAAGGATTAACTAAACTGCTAATAAAACCTCCCTTATATCAATCTTTGCCGGGCAGACATTATAACACCTTCCGCAACCGGAACAGGCAAAGAAGTTAAAATCATACGCAGAATTCAGAAATTTGCATTGGAAGCGATTTCTAAACCTTTGATAGAATAAAGGTCGGGCATTTAATCCACCGCCAACCCGGGCATAACTTGTCATATAACAAGCATCCCAGACCCTCACCCGCTTCCACCTTTCGTTTGACACATCGTGCGGGAGCGTAGCGACCGTAAA
>JBBIHO010000081.1:0-7922 GCA_037446935.1 Caldifarciminota bacterium
TGACCGGTGAGGAGATACCCTCCCCCTACGGCATTTTGAGAAAATAATCCCATCTATAAATATGGCAGAAATTTTGCCCTCACTTGACAAGAGACTTTTTTATAGTATAATATTTGTTTTGAGTATGTTTTATTTAAGGGAGGAGTTATGAAGCGAGTTTGGTTCATATTTTTAATATTTGCCTTCTTCTTAGTTGGTTGTAAACCAATCGGCGGTCTGGGTATCGTTGCTGTGAATGAGAGCAAACCCCTGAAGGCAGATGTGGAGGATTACTTCCAACTCCCCGGTGAGGAAGAACCGATTGAGACCTCAGAAGTCCCCAATTATATCGTTTGGATTGAATTTGTGTATACTTATGCCGGCTACGGATTGCCAACGATTAATCCTTATACTGCTAAACTTACCGAGTATGAGATAATTTACAAAAGGACCGATGGCCAAAAGTTTGGGAATACAATAAAGGGGGGATGTAATATTGAGGTGCCCGCTGATATTGAAGGGAAAAAGACAACGAAAGCTCAATTTACGATTGCCCCGAGAGCCTGGATTGAAGAGAATCCGGATTTGTGGGATGGCATTGACCTGATAGCAAATGTCACCTTTACGGGAGAGGATAAGATCTCTGGGAAGAAGGTCTCTTGTGAAGGGAAACTTTTAGTTCATTTTAAGGATTACGAAGACGACCCGACAAAGAAGGGGGAGTAGATAGAATAGGATGTGCCAGATTAGAAAGAGGAGAAAAAAATGAAAAGGGTTAGTTTTATTATATCTATTATATTTTTACCTGTCCTTATTTTTGGTTGGACAGGTATGGGAGGCGGTCGGGGACATCTTTTTGTTTCCGATGCCTTAACTCAAGGACCGGGTTTTCTCACCTTCTCACTCCATAGTCTTTATCGGATAACTCAGGTTGCTCCTGATACCTGGAAACGGCACTATAATGATTTACTTTTGGCTTTAACTTATTCACCTGTTGAATTCATAGAACTCGCTGGTTTCGGAGGTGGTGTTTTCAAATACCATCCCCCTACCGACCTTTCACGCGGCTGGCATGACTGGAATTTTAAGGGGAAATTAGTCTTCCCTCTCTTAAAGGTCTTTAAGCCAGGCGTAAGCCTCGGCTATAATTTCCCCCGCGATTCGGTTTTTGATGAAAATAGCCATAGACAAAAGGATGGACTGGAATGGCTTGGATTGGTGAATTTGAAATTCTCCGACCTTTTCCCCTCCTTACCCAACTTACTCTTTAATTATGGTAAATATAAAACCGCCCAGGATTCTTCATATTCTGCCTTTGGGGCAAGTTTAGAATTACAGGCTTTGGGTCTTCTTTTCTTTACCGAATACTATTCAACCGCTGGGTTACAAAGGTTAACTCCGGGTGTCAAATTCCTATCCTCTTCATTCACACTTGATTTGGGCTGGTCTTTTCTCTTTTTGGAGGATGAAACAAGAAGGAATCAACTCTTTCTCGGCTTCACCTATCTCACACCCTTCCTGAGGGTTTATCGCCCAACCGGAAAGATTGTGGGAAGGGTCTATGATGCGGGAACTAAAAGACCAATCCCAGCAAAGATAAGTTTTCCCGAAAATCCGAAATTGAAGCCAATCGCAAACGACCCTTCAACTGGGGTTTACAAGGCAGAAAAGATTCCGGAAGGGACAATCCTCGTTGAGGTGACAAGCGAGGGTTATTTTAAGGATTATGTGCCGGTAACGGTAAAGAAGGATGAGGTCACAACTCAAGACTTCTTCCTAAAACCCTTAAAGCCAACAGGTATTCTCACCGGTCGGATTTTTGATGCGAATACAGGAAAGCCCTTAAAGGCAAAAGTCTCCTTCCCTAATACTGATTTAGCCGCTATCTTTTCTGATTCTTTAACCGGTGCCTTTCGCTTAGAAGAAGTTCCGGCAGGGATAGTTGCTATAGAGGCGGAAAGGGAGGGTTATTTCAAGCAGACGACAACCGTTACGGTAAAGGAGAGAGAGGTAACAAATGTGGAACTATCCCTCAGTCCTTCCGCATTTACGAGCGTCATTACCGGTAAGGTTAGTGACCAGAAGACTGGGAATCCGATTTCGGCGGAGATTACTTTTGAAGGGGCGCCGGTTTTGCCAGTAAGAACTGACCCCAATACCGGAATTTATCGGGCAGAATTACCGATTGGGACCTATGCGGCAATTGTGAAAGCGGATGGCTACATAACTCAGACCTTACCGGTGATTCTTGAAAAGGATAAAATAACCGAGAAGAATTTCTCCTTGGTCAGAGTTGGAATGGTAATCGCCTTAAAGGTGCTCTTTGACTTCAATAAGGCAACGATTAAACCGGAATCCTATCGCGGACTTGACGAAGCAGCCCAAATCTTAAAGGATAATCCGAAGATTATGGTGGAGATTCAGGGCCATACGGATAATATCGGAAGTGATGCCTACAACAAGAAACTCTCCGAAAGGCGTGCCCAGGCCGTTGTGAACTATTTTGTCTCCCAGCACGGAATTGACATCCGACGCCTGAAGGCGGTTGGCTACGGTGAGGAGAAACCATTGGCCTCCAATGCGACCGCCGAGGGAAGGGCATTAAACCGCCGCGTGGAATTCGTCATTCTTGGCGAAGAGAAGTGAAACAGATGTGTTGTCAAAATAAAAGAAATAGTGTTTATCAATCTCTATTCCCAAAGAACCGGAGACCTTAGATGGAGTAGGGCGTTAAGTCCAAGTGAGGGTAGCACTTTCTTTTCGGAAAGTTATGAAGTGAGGGAGGAGAGATGCTGACTACAATCCTATTTCTTATAAACTCCTTTAAGTTATTAATTGGTGGGTTAGAATACAATTGGGATGTGATTGGTCGCTTCCTCTTACCCGAAGAGAAGATGGCGATAAAAATCCTTGACGGCGAGAATGGTCATTTTGGCTGGATAATGTCCGACGGCGATTTGTTAGATGTCACACCAAAGGAAAAGATATTCGTTGCCCCAGCAAAACCAGGATTTTACACCATCGTCATTAGTGACGGCAAGGTTAAAAAGCGAATAAATATCTTTGTGATGCATCCATTTTCTGTCCTCAAAAATCGGAAGATAAAGGGCTATGTAGTTGGTAAATATCCAAAATCTTCACCCCACCCCAACCTCCAGGGAGTAAAGGGATTTATTGAACTCACGGAAGAATGGCAGGATATATTCATTTCCCCGAACTATAAGATAAAGGAGTTTTTAAGCCAAACACCCGATGGATTCCCAAAATACTTAACACTCCGCGAAGAGTTAATTTATAAGTTAGAACTCTTGAATGATAAATTACGTGCGCAGGGATATCCACTTTCCAAATTGCAGATCGTCTCCGGTTTTCGGACACCGGCGCGAAATTATAATGCTGGTGGGGGCCGCAACAGTGCCCACATATATGGCGGGGCGGCTGATGTCTTTGTTGACGAAGATGGCGACCGGGATATTGATGACTTGAATCATGATGGCCGAAACAACAGTCGGGATTCTAAGTTATTATACAATATCGTAGAGGAACTGGATAAGGAATTAGCCGAAAAATCTCCTTCCTTGGTTGGCGGACTGGGCTGGTATCGGAGAAGAGATTTTATTCATATTGATGTGAGGGGAGAAAGGACCCGCTGGCGAAGATAAAAGATTATTAGCCGGTTTTCTCATCCCTTATTTCCCCTTACCCTAATCCTTTTCGCACTTCTCTTTCTATTATTTGCGGAACTCATCTTTCCAATAACCGAGAGTCTCTCCTTTAATATGCTCACTACCGGCAAGGAGATTATCAATTACCGGAATTGGATTAAGGAATTGGAAAGAGATTTAAATGAGAAGGTTAAAGTCCTTTTGGATTTAGAAAAGGAGATAGCGCAGGCCTTGGTGATACCAGATGAAGAGTATATAGTTATTGACCTTTTGCGGAATCGCCTCTTTCTGAAAAAAGGGGCAAGGGTCTTGCGAGAGGTGGTGGTATCTACGGGAAGGGGCGATTCCCTCGCTTATGGAAGGAGAAGATGGATATTTAAGACACCGACTGGGGTTTTGAGGATTCTTAAGAGAATAAAAGACCCAATCTGGTATAAACCGGATTGGGCATTCATTGAGGAGAAGAAGCCAATCCCCCCACCCAACTCAAAGGAGCGGTTGGTGCGCGGGATGCTTGGTGACTACGCCTTAGACTTAGGAGGCGGTATTTTAATTCACGGCACCCCCTATGAGAACCTCTTAGGAAGAAGTGTCACCCACGGCTGTATTCGGGTCGGAAAAGAAGATATTAAATTTCTCTACGAAAACTCCTTCCTCGGAATGAAGGTCTATATCTATGGGAAATAATCGCGGACGGAAAATTCTCGTTATTGCGAGTATCATATTTATCCTCTCCCTAATTCGTCTTTTTGACAGTATTATAAAAAGGGAGTTAAGGAGTGAATGGCGGGATTTGCGACAAGAAATTCTCACCCTCCACGCAAAAAGTGAGAGTCTCTCTCTTTTGGTAAGAGAGAAGGAAGGGGAAAAGATGATGCTTCTCCTACAGAAAGAACTGGCGGAACAGAAGGAGCCATATCTGAGGATTCACCGTGCAACAAAAACCGCTTATTTGAAATTAGAAGATAAGGATTTAAGGGAGATGCCCTTCTCAATCAAAGGAAGAAAAGCACTTGCCGGGGAAGTCACCCTTCCTTGCGGTATATTACAGGTAAGTGAAAAACGAGAGACGACCTCTTTTTATCTTCCGGACTGGATTTATGAATTACAGGGGAAGAGACCACCCTCCGCTTTCGGAGAACGGCGCCAAGCCGCTTTCGGAGAACGGCGCCAAGCCGATACTCTAAGAGGGATAGTTAAGGATGCCTTTGGTAAGTATATCATCTATTTAGGTGCCGATATCGTTCTTTCGGGAAAGGTGAAAGAAGAGGTGCCGGAGGAGGCCCTTGATTTAATCCATTTAGAATTTGAAGCGGAGGACATAGAGGCGATATACAATTCCTTAAAAGAAACTTCCTCAGTTCTCTTCTTTTAGTGCGCTCCTTTGACTTTTTGGAGATGCTCACTATAATAAATTATGTTCTTTTCAAGGTTAAAAGCCGGGCTCGCAAAGACAAAGGACTTATTCCTTAGGATCTTTAAGGAGGAAGACCAATCCCGTTGGGAGGAGGTCCTTTTAACGGCGGACTGTGGGGTGAAGGTGACCGAAAACCTTCTTGCCCAATTGAAAAAGAAGGGCGGCGATAGAAGGGAGAACCTAAAAAAAGAGATTTTGAAGATACTATCTAATTCCGGTTCTCAAAAATTAAGTTCTCTCCCTCCTGCCACATCTCCCTATATCATTATGGTTGTCGGGGTGAATGGCTCGGGAAAGACGACAACGATTGGTAAGTTAGCGTATCGCTTTCAGAAGGAAGGCAAAAGTGTGGTGATTGCGGCAAGTGATACCTATCGTGATGCTGCTGCCAAACAACTGCGGATCTGGGCAGAAATGGCTGGGGTGGAAATCGTCTCCTCCGAAAAGGGGCAGGATGCAGCTGCGGTCGCCTTTGACACAATTATGAAGGCGAAGAAAAGGGGGACGGATATTGTTCTCATTGATACCGCTGGTAGATTACACACCCGAAAGGATTTGATGGCGGAGGCAAAGAAGATCCGGCGAGTGGTTGAAAAGGTGAAAGGAAGCCCACCCGATGAAATCTACCTCATTTTGGATGCGACGGTGGGACAGAATGGGATAGTGCAGGCAAAGGTCTTCAAAGAAGAATTGGGTATCACCGGGATTATTATTACAAAGTTAGACGGGACCGCAAAAGGGGGAATTGTTTTGGCGATTGCCTCAGAACTCTTTCTGCCAATAAGATATGTCGGATTAGGAGAAGGGATTGACGACTTAGAAGAATTTCTGCCGGAGGAGTTTGCCGAGGCACTCTTAGAGTAGTCTTTATTTGATGTGGGCGCGCTGGTAGGCAATAATTGCCTTAAACCTCTTTATTACCTTCCTTGCCTCACTTTTCACAAGCGCATCTTCCCGACTGAATGGCCAGGGTCGGGCAATCTTCTCTAAGATATCAATTGTATCAATTAATTCCAGTTGGGAGAGGGAGTTGATTGCCGCCACCCGCACCTCAACATCGGTATCTTTTAATGCAGAGATTATCGCGGTCTTGATCTTCGGCAGGAGACCCTCCGCTTCAAAAGAAGCACCAATTGTGGTTAGGGCTTTTAATGCCTCTCGCTTTACTAAGAGGTCTTCATCAGAAAGACGGGCGATGAGTTCACCAACCGCTAAGGGAGTGCGGATGCGACCCAAGGTCTCGCAGGCTTTTGCCCGCACTAAGTAGTTATTATCTTTAAGCGCGATAATAATATAAGGGATGATTCCTCTTTCACCAATCTTCCCCAAGGCCTCGCAGGCAGCAGCACGCACCCAAGGGCTCTCATCCCGAAGTGATTTTGTAAGGGAATCAATTGCCTTATTGCTAGCAATATTACCTAAGATTTGGCAGATTTTCATCCGCACCCGTGCATCCTCATTATTTTTGCCCTCCAGGAGAAAAGGGACGGCAAACTCACCCATCTTTTCCAAGCAGGATGAGGCGCCATCGGCGAGATTTGAATCCGGATGGGAAAGGAGGGAAATGAGGAGCCGAACCGCTTTCTCTTCCCTCATTTTGGCGATAGCATTGATTGCCTGCATTCGGACATTTGTCCGTGCCTCACCGAGTAAACTAATCAATGGTTCTAATGCCCTTATATCACCAATCGTTTCTAAGATTTGACAGGCAACCATCTTCAACTCTTCCTCCGGGCTTTTTAAGAGTTCAATCATCGGCAGGACAACAATATTGCCTTCCCTTTGGAGGATATCTATCGCCTGCAATCTCTCTGAAAGATTGGGACTGGTAAGTGCCTTCTTATAAGGCTCAACGACGATTTCACCAATTGCCTTTAAGGCATCAACCGCCGCATCCCTGACAATCTCCGAGTCATCAAATAGAGAAAGGGTGGCGAGTTTTTCGGCTGCACGCTTGCAGCCGAGTTTTCCAAGTGCCTCGCAGGCACTGCGCCGCACCCAATGGTCAATATCTTCTAATCTTTCAAAGAGGGGCTCAACATCTTCCAGCCCCAAATCGCCTAAGACGAGACAGGCAACCGAACGGACCCAAGAGTTGATATCAGAGAGGAGGGGAATAATATGCGGAATTGCCCTTTTGCTTTTAAGGGCATCCAATTTTTCACAGGCTTGGGTCTTTACCACTGGGTCAGGGTCTTTTAGACAACTTATTAACAGACCTTCTACCCTTTCCTGGACCGCTGGGTAGTTCTCCACTATTCCACACAAGACCTGGCAGATATGGCGCCGCACCTGACGGTCAGGGGTTTTTAGAGCCGTGGTGAGGGGAGTGATTGCTATCTCACCCATTGCCGCAAGGGCTTCGCAAACCTTACTCCTTATCCGGCTATCTGGGTCATAGAGACCGGTGATTAAAACCGATGCCGCCTCCGGTGTTCGGATATTCTTCAGTTCCTCAATTGCTCCTAACTTTTCCGGATAGGGCTTCTTCCGCAGGATTTCCACTAAGACACCGATAGTTCGCATGATGAAATATATTAACAAATTATTGAGAAGAGGTCAAGAGGTCGTTTTTAATAATTAGAAGAAAAATTAGACCAAAAATTACCTCACCAATTGGACGAAAAATTAGACGAAAAATTACTCCTTCAATTACCCTTTTTTGGACTCTCATAACGGCAAGATTGATTGGAAAAGTGATTGGACCAAAAACTACTAAACAGATTAGACCTTTGATTAGTCTTTTAATTGGTAAAGAAATTAGACCTTTATTTGCCCCAAAAATCTGGCTAAAATTAGGACCAAAGACACGGTAGAGGGGGCAACCCCCCAACTTTTCTTAAAAATCCAATAAGTTGCGT
>JBBIHO010000082.1:0-4897 GCA_037446935.1 Caldifarciminota bacterium
GAACTAAACCCTCCCAATGCCCATAACTTCAAAAGGAGCGGCACAAGTTCTTGGGGGTGTTGATTAAGAATTTTGGATAATCCTTTTTTTCAAAGGACTCGCTTGGGAAGATTATTTTTGATGAAAAGCGGTAGTTGACATTTGGGCAATTATTGGTTATTATTTGTTAGCAATATAAAGTTTGAATTATTGGTATTTCCTCTACAGATATTTTGCTGGATAATGAGGAATAAGATGTTGACAAAGAAGGGATTTTATGGTATAATATTAGATAAAGAAAGTGAGGTGTGTATAATTACCAAAGGAAAAGAAGAAGATGGGGCCCCTGTCAGTGCCCTAAACATTCCTTCCTCCTTTCGTCAAGCATCCTCCCGAAAGAATCCTGGCAGGGGCCCCTTGCAATTAGGTTTAATGGGTGAATTCGTCTCAGGCGGATATTGAAATTTTTCTAAATCCTCTTATAATTTAAGAATCTTATGAAAGAAGCAATCTCTTATATTTTTACGAAAGAGGCACCGATACCCATCGGACCTTACAGTCAGGCAGTAAGGGTTGAGAATCTTCTCTTCACCTCCGGGCAGATTGCGATTGACCCGAAAACAGGCGAGTTAATTAAGGGTGATATAAAAGATGAGACCCGGCAGGTTTTGGAGAATATTAAGGCGGTTCTAAAAGCTGCGGGTATGTCCTTAGGAGATGTAATAAAGGTTAATATCTATTTAGTGGAGATAAAAGATTTCCCAAAGGTGAATGAGGTTTATGAAGAGTATTTTAAGACCGACCATCCAGCACGCGCCACGGTTGCGGTAGCCGCTTTGCCAAAAGGGGCAAGGATTGAAATGGATGCGATTGCTTACCAGCCGTCATCTTCAATATAAGTTATGGAACTTTTGATTGTTGGTGTTGGAAATCTCTTGCGAGGAGACGATAGGATTGGCAGCGAGATTGCTAAGGATTTAATCGCGAGGGGTGAGAATAATGTAATTGACTGCGAAGATTCCCCAGAGAATTATATCTTAAGGATATTGGAATTGAAACCGAAGAAGGTGATTGTGGTTGATGCCTGCGATTTTAAGGGAAAGCCAGGGGATTTCCGGCTCTTTCGGAAAAGCGAATGGGAGAAATTATTATTCACATCATTTTCTACTCATACCTTACCACTTTCCCTTTTTATGAGTCTGATTGAAAAGGAAGGTGTGTGAGGTTTATCTCTTGGGGATTCAGGCAAAGAATACCGAATTAAATGCGGAGATGAGTCAAGAGTTAAAAGAGGCAAAGGAAGGAATAATCGACTATTTACGGAAACTTACCTAACTCGTCTCTCGTTAAGTAAAACCTTAAATTTTTATTATCTTCCTTATTGTTCTCTGACCTTCAACTTTTAGTTCTAAGAGATAGATACCGGGTGGCAGAAGCGAGCCGGAGTTATCTCTACCGTTCCAGTCCAAGGAGTGAAAACCAGCGGATTGGAAGGTCTTTCCCAAATTACTAACTGGCCGGCCAGCAAGGTCGTAGATGAGAATTTGGACGATTCCGGCTTTGGCTAACCAGTATTCAAAACGGATTGGTGTCCGGTTGGGCGAGGTTGGACGGATGCGGAGATTTACGGGAAGAGATTCGTTGATTTTTGTTACCGGTTCGCCACAGGAGAAGAGAATTACCGGAAAGTCTGAACTTGGCAGATTTAGGGCGGTCCGGATTGCGGTTCGTTCCGTCGGAGTTAGAGGCACCGTGAGGAAGCCGTTAAGACCTAAGGATTGGGCTTGGATTAGGAGTTGAATTCCGGCAAATCCGGCCTCCAACATATTGTAGTTAGATGCGGTATCTCCGACATTGATGACGAAATAGACCGGTGCGGTAGAAGGTATCCGGGGAGATGCGGCACGGAGCGCGGGTCGGCGGTCACCGCTGGTCAGGAGTTCTAACCGATGGTCAGCGGTTGTCAGGTTATTGCCAGGTGGTAGGCGGTTGTGATAGCGGTAAACTCCAATATCCCGAACCACATAGATTTTGCCTGTAAGATAATAGTTGGCAACCGCACTCGGAACGGTTAGACCGCGCCGATTATTAGATGTGAGATGCGGAGTCACACCATAAGACGCCCAGAGCAACTGAGAGATGGTATTGAGGGAAAGTCCGGTTAGACCGAAGACCGAATCTTGGCGGAGGT
This sequence comes from Caldifarciminota bacterium, assembly GCA_037446935.1. Classification (GTDB taxonomy): domain Bacteria; phylum Hydrothermota; class Tepidihabitantia; order Tepidihabitantales; family JBDRVQ01; genus JBBIHO01. The sequence continues at coordinate 2,171 of JBBIHO010000082.1, forward strand.
TAGAGAGGAGTATTTCAAATGTGTCGGATCCGGTGGCACGGGGTAAAGGCAGTGAGGTATCTGAGGAGATGGCGATGGATGTATCCTTTAGACCAGTAGCGATTCTCTGGCCATAGACATTCACCATTCTTATCGGATAGTTGGGACTCCAGTTATTATTCGCATAATTGGTGGCACTCTGCATCGGACAGGAGACAGCATTACTGGCAACCGTATCCCAAAAGGCACAGGCAGCAAGCTGACCAACCTGGATGGCGAAGCCTGCTTCCTCATAACGGTCGGTGGCAATACCGATTTCAAATGCAGCGTTGGAGTTTGAACGGCGATTACCAGTGAGATGGAGAATTAGGGCGTGTGCCTGCGGGTCATAGCGATAGACATTGCTCGGGGTGGCAATATAAATCTCCCGATAGGTGCCGATTCTTGGCACTTTTTCCATTGCCCAGAGGATATTGGAGAGGACCTGGGTGGGAAGGGAACTGGTAAAACCGGAATGGACAGAGTAGCGGCTGTTGGCGAGAATCTCAAAGGAATGAGCGTGAACGACCGGTGCCGGTAAGGTCTCAACTAATGTTTGGGCACCGACACCAATGATAATGAATAAGGAGAAGATTATGAAAAAAGGTCTCATAATCAATTATACCCATAAAATCTAAACTGTCAAATCTAAATTCACTGCGTTCCATCCCAGCATCCGAAGAAAAACGATGGTGACAATGCCTTTCTGACAGGAAGCAATAAGATATACTTTCATTGCAGTCTTATTATCTTTTTCCTCACCTTGAAACCTCCGGCTTTCAGTGAGAGAAAATAGATGCCACCGGGAAGGGTTCTGTTAGAATTGTCTCGGCCGTCCCATTGAACCTTATGGTAGCCAACACTCTTTTTATCATTGACCAACACCTTAACTTCATTCCCGGTATTGTTATAGATGCTCAGTTGAACAATTGACGGTTTCGGTAGATGATAAATGATTTCCACACTTCTCTTAAAGGGATTGGAATTAATCCATAATGATTTTATTGAATCCCTCATTGAAAAAGAAGAATTATCTCCAATTCCGAGACCTGAGGAATACCAGACATCATTTTTTGGACCGCCGTCATTTCCTCCTAATAGCCAAATTTTATTATTAAAGGAGACCAAGGTATGGCACCGCCTCGCTGACCAAGGAGCAGAAGCGGTTGCTTGTATCCAGTTTATACCATCCGGAGAATACCAGACATCGTTTCGCAAGCGGACGGTATCCATCCCTCCGATAATCCAAATCTTATTGTCAAAGACAACTGCGGTATAGCAACATCTTGGTGCCCAAGGGGCGGAGGCAGTCGCTTGTATCCAGTTCACACCATCTGGAGAATACCAGACATCATTTCGCAGACTTCGGTCATTTCCTCCCAATACCCAAATCTTATTATCAAAGACGACTGTGGTGTGACGACACCTTGCTGACCAGCCGGCGGAATCGGTTGCACAAATCCAATTCATACCATTAGATGAATACCAGACATCATTTTTTAGATTTAGACTTTCATCTTCACCGCCGAGAACCCAGATTTTATTCTCAAAGAGAACCGTCCGGTGACCCCAGCGCGGTGACCAACCGGCAGCAGCGGTTACCTTCTCCCAGTCCATGCCATTGGCGGAATACCAGACATCACTTTTCAGCCCACCAGCATCACATCCACCTAAAAGCCATAGGGTGTCATTGCGCGAGAGGGATGCCGGACCGTGCCGTGCTGACCAACCAGCAGAAGATGTTGCGCAAGTCCAGTGGACACCATCCGCAGAGAACCAGACATCATTCTTCCAACCCCGGTCATCTCCTCCGGGAAAAACCCAAATCTTATTGCCGGAGACAACCGATGTGTGTCCCCACCTCCTTGACCAACCAGCGGAATCGGTTGCCTCTGTCCATCTCATCTGGGCGAAGAGGGAAGTGGTGGATAAAAGATTGATGATGAGATTTATTTTAAGTTTCATTCTTTACATCAGGATAGCAAGAATTTGATCTCTGTCAAGGATTGGCGAGCCCGTTAGAAATTGCAGTTGGGGGAGTTAATCCGGATGAGATATATTGAAATGTTTCACAGGGAGAAAATCGTAGGGCTATTTCACAACGATAAGTTTTCTCTCCTCTTTATAGCCCTTGGTCTCAAAATGTAAGAGGTAGATTCCAGCAGGAAGTTTCTTAATACTGAATTGTCGGGACTGGGAAGTCCCTCCGACAAAGGTGACGGAATAGATATTTTCACCCAATAGGTTGTAGATTTGCAAAGTTGCCACATCTTTTGTCGGTAGGTGATAATAGATTGTCACTTGTCCTCTTGTCGGTGAATTAAGACGCAAGGTGGCTATTCCGGAAATTGGAATAGTTTGGGAAATCTCTTTGATACCCACCGGGGCATAAACTTTGAAACTATCACTAAAGAGGTTATTCTCCGGATGCATATCACCACTCAGGCTTGTGATAAATCTGGTTCCATACCAACCAGTTAGAGCGAATCCGGTATCAGGAAAGATGACTTCCCGGACACTGTCCGGCAAAAGTGTGATATTTACCGTCTTTTTATAAATCGTATCCGAACCTCTGAGGATTACGAAATGGGTCGGTAAGGTAACAGTCGTATTGCCATAATTCTGCGCCTTTGCCCGGGGGGTGAAGAACGAATCTACATATATACTGTCAACCGGTGCAAGGATATCAATTGCTGCCACATCAAGAAC
>JBBIHO010000082.1:4911-7813 GCA_037446935.1 Caldifarciminota bacterium
AGCGAATCGGTCTTTTTATCATTTTCCGGACGGATATCAGTGGGAAGTTCCGTAGAGCATTGGACAGGATAATTTCCTCTTGGGCAATTTGCCGTCCAGGAGGGGAATGTGAGATGTTGATAAGTGCCGGGTGTATGATTTGTAATATTGGCGGTTTCGTTATAGAATGTTCCAATCTTGAGACGGACCGGATAACTTTCCGTAGTATTCCCATAGTTATATACTGAGCAGGCAGGGGTGATAACCTGTCCGGAATCAATTATGCCAGTTGGTGCCACAATTTTTACGGTTCCCACATCCCGCACCCGCACATAAGTCGTCTCCTCTTTCTGATTATTCCCGGAAACCAAATCGCCGTTAAGGAGGGTTGTGCACTTCTTAACCACCAGACCCCTCCCTTGCACGGTAAAAGGAGGAAAGTTTAAGAGAGCCTCGCTGTCCGGTAAGAGTGTAACTAGAAGGCTATCGGAATGAAGGGTACCAAATCTATATCGCGTCCAGAAGGTAACTTGGGTGTTGCCGAAATTTGCGACCCTTGACCTTGGTATATAGACATCACCAGAATCTATCGTATCGGGAAGCGGTAAAAAGTCCCTAATAAAGTGCGTATTTTTCCCCTTATCTAACATTTGTTGTTTATCGTTGTTAGTCTGTAATCCGTGGACCGGTAAACGGAGAACGAAGAATGGAGAACGACAAACGTCTAATGATTCTTCGCCACTTATATCCAGAACTGCCACATCTTTAACTCGGATGAAGAAGGATTTGCTTGCGGTGTCATTTGCCGGATTCCGGTCGTTTGGGAAGTAGAGCGAACATTTCGCCACACCTTGACCCCTAACAATTGGTGTCCAGTTAGTAAATGGGACCAGTGATTCTTCTCCCGGTGTGAGGGTTAATGATTTTGCATCGGTATAACTCCCAATCCTCAATATTGCTGAAAATTGTGCTGTGCGGTTGCCGAAGTTCTTCAACCTAACAGTTGGGGTAATGGATAAAGATGAATCTACGGTATCGGCCGGGGCGGTAATTTCTATAACCCCAACATCCGACCATATCCGCTCAAATCCGATTCCCCCAATAAAGTCAAGATACCAGCCGACATCAACTAGTGTTGTATCTGAGCCAAAGTGCCATCTGAGAGTAAAGGTATCACCGGTAAGAACCGGAATCTTAAAGAGGGTTGGCTTCCAGCCAATTGGTCCATTCATTGAATAGGCCGATTCCCCTGGGATACCAGCATTTCCGGTCCGCAGGTATCGGTCATATCGCTCATTAAGAGGATGGAGGAGTAGCCAGTTCGTTCCGTCTCGGGTCAGTTTCAGATTTCCACCATCTTTATGCGCGGCATCTAAGTTATACCAGTGATAGAAGCCGAAAACTGGTGTATCCTGCCTCGCCACATACCACACCGAGTTCAATTTCCAGTTCACAAGATTCCCATAGTTGCCGTCAATATTTGTTCCCCAGCACCGCAGACCGGAATAAGGAGTTGGTGCTCCAACCCCTGAAGGAATTCCCCATTCCCAGCCATTGGTTTGTGGTTCAGGGATAAATCCACCCGAAGAGGTCTCAAAGTCTTCCACAAAATTCGCAATCCCGCAGGAGGTAATCTTCTTATCATTCAGGGAGAAGAAATCAGAGAAGAGAAGCGAGCACTTCACTGAATAGAGCCCTGCCGCGGTTGGCGTCCAGGGGAGAAAAGAGAGCGTCTCTTCCTCACCTGGTCCTAAGCCGTGGAGGGTAAATACATCTTCGTAACCGCCAGGCGAGATGCTCATTTTCACCTGAAAAGAAGTGAGGATTTCCTGTTCCCCAGAATTTCTCACCACCGCCTTTGGAATATAAGAGGCGAGGGTGCAGAATACAGGTGGCGAAGTAATCGCCTTAATCTCCAAGTCTTGCGAGAAACTTACCATCCGAAAAATCTCCTCATCTTCATAACGGTCATCCCACCATATAAGATGCACGCCTTGCGAATCATTAGCGATATGGGGTTCGTATAAATCGCCCTCTGGATATTCAGCTGCCAGTTCCTCGGTCGTCAACCAACCCGCCGGAATTCTTTTCTTATGCCATAACCGATACCAGCCGTCAGTATTGTAATCCTCCCCATACCAAACGACATGCACATTTCCTTGCCGGTCAAGGAGAACCTGGGGGGCAAAGCGGTCAAAATCCTCAGCCTGTAGAGCACCAGCAATCGTATCAATATTGAGCCAGCCTGCAGTCGGATGTCGCCTCCGATAATAGACCCGATAATACCAGTTATCCCATTGTTCTCCACCATACCAGACGATATGGGCAACATTAGAGTTATCAATGGCAATTGAAGGTCCGTAGGGGTCGCCGACATAATCGCACTGGTCAGAATAGAAACCGCTGGTCGCATTCAATATACTACCCCAAACACCGCCACTCCGGGCACGGTAATAAATATGCGTATAACCCGAAACCGGGTTTTCACCCTTCCAGACAACATAGACATTATTATTCCTGCCCCCGGCAACTGACGGCGCACCTTTATCCACACTATCACTGCTACTGCTCAATTGTTGGGGCGCCTGCCAGACTCCGCCTACCTTTTCCCGATAGATAATCTCATAGTAACCAAGAGTCAATTCATCCCATACCACATGGATATTACCATTCGGGGTTGCCGCAATTGAAGGTCCATTCTGCTTATCTCCGATTCCCGTAGATATGACTGCGGAAGGTGTCCAGCCGCTGGCGGGATTCCAAACCTTATATCTTATATAGTAAGATGAAAGGGTAGAACTTAGATATACAACATGCAAATTCCCCGTTGAATCGATACAGAGCCCGGGAAGTTCCGATTTCTCATTTGCAACATCGGCAATGCAAGTATCCTTTGTCCAACCAACTTGCGGTTCATATCGCT
>JBBIHO010000083.1:0-7809 GCA_037446935.1 Caldifarciminota bacterium
TTCCTGATGTCCGTTCTGACTCCTGTAAGATAAGAATTATCGCCTATGGTCCCGGCTGGCAGTATGATGAATCGGATGGCGTATTTAGAATTACCGCGGTTGGGGTGGAAGAAGGGTTGAGCAGAAAGCCACCAGGGAGATTTGAAATCTATCCAAATCCGGTGTCTTCCGTTGTCCGTGTCCGTTGCCCCTCATCTGTAAAAGAGATAAAAATCTATGATGTTGCCGGAAAGTTGGTTAAAAGAGAAGAGTTTAAGAGTTTGAAAGTTGAAGAGTTTAAGTTCTCCCTTAGAGGAATAAAACCCGGGGTCTATTTCTTAAAGATAAAGACGGAAAAGGGAGAGGTTGAAAAGCGGATAGTTCTTCTGCGATAAGAAACTGTAAGATTAAAACTAAATAAGAACTTTTTGTCCTTTCTCGGTTTCTGCGATATACTTTAACTTAATCAGAATCTTCGGAAAGGTCTTCCCCTCTTCGCCGGTCTTCTAAATCTATCCCCTCTTTGAAAACGAAATCCTTCTCTATTTGGCTTTTCCTGGCTTCGGGCGTCGTTGACGATAATCTTTCTCCCTTCCAGTTCTTTGCCGTCCAGGGCGGACTTTGCCTTTTTCGCATCTTCCTCGGTTGCCATCACAACAAAACCAAAGCCCTTTGAGCGATGGGTGTAAGGATTCTCAATAACGGTGGTAGATAGGACATTTCCCTGCTGGGCGAATAAGTCTTGCAGTTTCTCTTTTGTAAAACTATAGGGTATATTCCCTACATATAAAGTCTTCGGCATTATGTCCTCCTAAATAATAACCATTATTATACCTGATAAAGGATAAAAGTCAAATCTTTTGGAAATAAAAAACTCGCCATTACTCCTTAAGATAACGATAGTCCGCATAAATTCCTCAGACCTCATCTTTTGGGAGGCATTCAGCCCTTTTAGGTGATAAGGCAGTTTTCTGTGCCAAGATCTTTGGTGCTGTAAGATTCATCATCTTGACATTAGCAAATTTTGCCTTATATTTTAATAATTGCGGGGGTGTAGCTCAATTGGGAGAGCATCTGCTTTGCAAGCAGAAGGTCGGCGGTTCGAATCCGCTCACCTCCATATTGCGGCAGAGGGTTTCTATTGACTTCTTTCATTTTTCTGTTAAATTAAAGAATAATATGCCAAGTATAATATTTTTGAGGAGGAATTATGAATTTTGAAAGAAGCCGGGATTTATTTCTGGAAAGGTTAGAGATGATTGCTCCGGTAATTCCCTCTCGCCCCAACTTTCCGGTTCTTCAGAATATCTTGTTGAAAGTAAATCAAACTAAAATTACCTTTCTTGCCACTGACTTGGACATCTCAATTCAGGTGAAACTCCCCTTTCCCGAACCACTGAACCTACCAGAAAAAAATCTCGTCATTCGGGGGAAAGAACTCCTTGAGATATTAAGGGCAGTGACCGAGGATGTAGTTAGTTTTGAAACCGAGGAGAATATATTAAGACTGAAAGCCGGCAAGGGAGAATATACATTCTCTCTCTTAGACCCGGATGAATTTCCCGAACTCCCCCAATTGCCTAAGGAATTAGAATTTGAATTCGCCACCGACCTTCTCTACGAACTATTCACCAACACCTCCTTTGCCATCTCCAAAGAGACCGGAAGACCTGCCATCTCCGGTCTCCTCTGGGAAATCCGGGAAAAGGAGGCACGAATGGTCGCTACCGATGGTCATCGTTTAGCCTTAATCAAAAAGGAGGGCGACTTCGGAAAGACAAAGAAGATTCCGGTCATCATCCCACCTAAGGTATTTGAAATCATCCCCCGCACCGATGAGAAGATAAAGGTCTTTCTCAACTCCGCCCTCATCGGATTTGTTGGCGAAGACTACCAGATAATCTCCCGCCTCATTGAAGGTCCTTACCCTGACTATGAAAAGGTTCTGCCAGCAAAATACCCCTATTCCCTAATCTGTTCCCGAACCGAACTCGCTTCCACATTAAAACGGGCATTAGTCTTTGCCCCATCAGCCACCCGACTCATAATCTTTAATCTCGCAAAGAAAGAAAACTTCTTAGAGACATCTTCGGAAATCGGTATCTGTAAGGAGGAGATTAAAGGGCAGTATAAAGGAGAAGAATTGAGAGTCGCCTTTAATGGTCATTCCCTTAATGAAATTTTGGCACATATCCAGAGTGAAGAGGTGGAGTTCTCCCTCATCTCAGCAACCCAGGCACTCGTCATAAAACCGGTTGCCGAGGCGGAAAGAAAGGAGAAACTCTTCCTTTTAATGCCAATGCGGATGGAATAGCGATAGAATCTCTATTCAGCACGAAGGCAAAGTGGACAACCGAAAGGCACCGAAGGGGAAAAGGAAATCACTTCTTACCCTTCTCTTTCTTTTTTTCTCCTGCCATAAGGCAGATAAACCTTACATCACCGCCTTCTTAATGAAGAGTATTGAGGAGGATACATCATATTATAAAGAGATTTACATCTATAACCGAAACGGTTTTTCAATGATTCCCCTCGCCACAATCAACGATACCGCCCTTCCCTTGGTTGACTTTCACTATCACCATTATTTATATTCCGAAGACCGAAGATTTACTCCCGGAAAAGAATACCGGATGACAGTTACCCATAGTGGTGGCAAGGCATCAAGCACGGTCTTTGTGCCATCCGATTTCTCACTCCTCAAACCTGAGCCCGGTTTCATCCTATATCAGGATTCATCCCTCTCTCTTATCTGGCAGAAATCAAAGGATGCCGCCTATTATTCTTCCTCCCTTTACCTCTATTATTATTACACTGATACTCTTGGCACGAGATCATTCTTTAGCCTGGATTCCGACACCACCGTTTCCGAGACGACCCTTTTCTATAATAAGGAGACCCTCTTCCCGCCCAATGTGCAAAGGGTGGATTGGGGGGAAATGAGGATTAACATCTGGGCAATTGATGGTTCTTTTATCCTTCCAGGAGCAAAAGGGAATATAGAGGGTGATGGCTGGGGATTCTATTATGGTGCCAACCATTCCGGGGAGAGATATTTTCGTATCGCCGGCAAAGGTTTATGATTAAATGAGAGGCTTAAGATCCATTATTTTTCTCTTGACCCTTCTCTCCTGTCAGAAGGAGAAGGTCTATATCTGCGCCTTTATCCTGAGGAGTGTCGGCACTCCCTGGTTATACCCTGATTATTACAAGGAGGTCTATGTCCATAATAAGAATGGCTTCACCACAATTCCGACCAGTCTGATTAATGACACTTCATTAAACATTTATGATTATCATTACAATTGGTATCTCTTCTTAGATTTTAATAAACTGAATATTGACCGAAACTATAAGTTAGAAGTTAAATACCACGATGGGAGAGCGGAAGGGGAAACTTATCTGCCCGGAGACTACGAAATTACAAGCCCCGAATCAACCTACATCCTTAACCGCGATTCAATTCTTAAAATCCACTGGCGAAAGGCAAATGGTGCCAAATGGTATTGGCTTGATTTGACGATTGAATACGACTACGAAGATACACTCGGCGAATGGGACTATTACGAATTCTGGAAGGATACCATCCTCTTTGACACATTCTGTATCTATGAGAAGAACCGTTTCATCCCCGGATATGTTGAGACAATCTACGAAGGCGAGGGCACAATTAATATCTGGGCAATGGATGGGCCGACCATTCTTCCCGGTTCAAAAGGGAATATCTCTGGCGCTGGCTTCGGATTTTTTAACACCGCCTACCAACCCGGTGAGAGATATTTTTATATTGGTGCCCCACCCAAGGTGAGAAGGCTTCTCTCCCGTTCAAGGGAGAAACTCGCTAAACTGCGTCGCTATGAAATTCATCGCTGATTTTCACATCCATTCTCCTTATTCGCGGGCGGTGAGTAAGGAGATGACAATTAAGAAATTAACCGAGTATGCAAAGTACAAGGGTATAAGATTATTAGGCACCGGCGATTTTACCCACCCCGAATGGTTCAATACTTTAAAAGAAGAACTGAAGGAGAAGGGAAACGGAATCTATGAAACAAAAGAAGGAGAAGGAACCTATTTCATCCTCACCACCGAGGTGAATAATATGGCGATAAAGGATGGCAAACTCCGTCGGATTCACAACATCATCTTCACCCCTTCCTTAGAAGATGCCGAGAGAATAAATGCTCTCTTAGGGAGATATGGCAGTCTATCTTCTGATGGCCGCCCGACCCTCTCTCTATCCAGCCGGGATATGTTAGAAGGAATTCTTACTGTTTCCCCTGACTCCTTTGTCGTTCCTTCCCACATCTGGACCCCTTGGTTCTCACTCTTTGGCTCAGTTTCCGGCTACGATGCGATAGAAGAATGCTTTGAAGATTTAACCAAAGAGGTCTTTGCCTTAGAGACCGGTCTCTCCTCTGACCCGAAGATGAATTGGCGTCTCTCTTCCTTGGATAATTTCTCTCTCATCTCCTGCTCCGATGCCCACTCGCCACAAAAGATTGGCCGCGAGGCGAATGTCTTTGATTGTGAGATTTCCTTTTTTACGATCAAGGATATTCTCAAAAAGAAGGATAAAGGACGATTTCTCTATACCATAGAATTCTTTCCGGAAGAAGGCAAATACCATTATGATGGACATAGAAACTGTGGGATAAACATCTCCCCTAAGGAAGCGATGCTCAACAATGACCTCTGCCCGGTCTGCGGAAGGAGGCTGACGATTGGTGTTCTCCACCGGGTAGAACTTTTAGCCGACCGCGAAGAGGGCACGATACCAGAAAATGCGATACCATACAAAAACTTAATTCCCTTAGACGAGATTATTGCGGAAAGTATGAAGGTGGCAAAGGATAGTCTTGCGGTAAAGAGCAAATACTTGGAGATGATTAAAACATTCGGCTCCGAATTTGATATCCTAATTGAAATCCCCTCGGAAGAGATAAGGAAAAAGATTGGTTTTGAGAAGATTGGCGAGGGGATTGAAAAGATGCGTCAGGGAAAGGTTAAACTCATCCCAGGTTATGACGGCGTCTTTGGCAAGGTTCAACTATTTGAAGAAGAAGCGAAACCAAAAGAAGAGATGACCCTCTTTTGATATGAATAGAATCTGGACACCTTGGCGTAAGGAATATATCTCCGCAAAAAGGCGGGGCTGTTTTTTCTGTCAGGCATTAAAAGAGAATAAGGATGCGGACAATTTCATTTTATATCGGGGGAGATACGCCTTCATCATTATGAATCGCTACCCCTACAACAACGGTCATCTAATGGTCGCACCAATTTCCCATAAGGGATTAGAAAGATTATCGCCTGCGGAAAGGAAGGAGATTTTTGACCTAATTATTTTATCGGCAAAGGTCTTAAAAAGGGCGTTGCAATGTGAGGGATTAAATATCGGGGCAAATTTAGGAAAGGTCTCCGGTGCCGGCGTGATTGGTCATCTTCACATTCACATCGTCCCGCGCTGGCTCGGTGACACAAACTTTCTGCCAATCCTCTCCGAGACGAAAACAATCGCCGAATACATAGAAGAGACCTATAACCGCCTTTTGCCATATTTTAGAAAAGAGATTTTATGAATATCTTCTCTCTCTCTTTATTCTCCTACGCCGTCCCTTTCCTCACCCTCTATCCCGGGGTACGACAAACTGGCATGGGCGGAGCTTTCGTGGCAATCGCTGATGAGGCCTGGGCAAATTTCTATAATCCCGCAGGTTTAGCCTTCCAAGGAGAGAGTAATTTCGGTTTTGAATATACCCCTGTTCCTACCTTTCTTTCTTCGGATGCTTATTACTGGAATATTGCCGGCGTTCTGCCACTCGGTAAGGTTTTTTCAATAGGTTCTTTTGGCGCCGGAGAAATTTGGGAATTTGAAGGCGTCTACGCTCCTGAACTACCACCGCCACACTTCACGCACGATTATACCATTGGTTTATCATTTAGTTACAAATTGAGAGGATTTTTGGGCACAGGAATAAGTTTAAAATATCCTTTCATCATTGGGAAATTGGGGGTTGGCGTTGCCCTTCAAAATATCGGTCCTGAAATAAATTACTATACCCTGGAGTGGTTAAGTTTTTCCTTCCAGAAAGAACCTCTCCCTTTAATTATGAAAGGTGGAATTTCTTATAGCCTCTCTTTCAACGAGATTTTTAAGAGCGACGGCAAGCAAAGAATTAAGCAGTTGTTATTTGAGAAATTCCGGCTATCGATTGCTTGGGAAATATGTAAAGTTGTGCCTGAAGACCAATACGATGAAAATAAAAACCCTTGGCATTCTTTGGGAATCGAAATTCGTCCCATCTCCTTTATAGTAGCAAGGATTGGCTATTTTTACGAACCGGGTGAATTTTCGAGAAAGGGATGGACAAAAGGGGTAGGTATTGACCTCAAATTCCTGCCTCTTGACATCTCTGGCGACTCTGTCTTCTATTATGATAAACCCCACCGATTTCGATTCTCCCTTTCCTTATATCCCAGTAAAACAATTTTTTTAGAAAAAGGTCTCATGGACAGATGATTAAAGCAGTAATCTTTGATTTGGACAATACCCTGGTTGACTTTATGCGGATGAAGGAGATAGCGATTGATGCCGCCTGTGAGGCGATGATTGATGCCGGACTAAAAATTGAGAAGGAGGTCTTAAAGGAAAAGATCTACAAAATTTACCAGGAGAAGGGGATTGAATTCCAAGAGGTCTTCAATCTCCTCTTAGAAAGGGAACTTGGCACAATTGACTACAAAATCCTCTGCTCGGGAATCGTTGGCTACCGGAGGGCAAGAGAATTCACATTGGTCCCTTATCCCCACACCGCAATCACCCTTTTGGAACTCTTAAAGCGCGGTCTCAAACTGGCGGTCATCTCCGATGCACCAAATCTCCAGGTTTGGCTAAGACTCTGCTATCTCGGCTTTCAGAATTATTTCACTGCGGTCGTTGGCTTTGACGACACCGGCAAAAGAAAACCCGACCCGGAGCCCTTCATTCTTCTCTTAAAGAGATTGGCAGTGAAACCCGAAGAGGCCCTGATGGTTGGTGACTGGGAAGAGAGGGATATTGTGGGAGCGAAATTATTAGGAATGAAGACCGCCTTCGCCCGTTATGGCGATGCCTTCGGCACAAAAGAGACTGGTGCCGATTATGAATTGAACGACATCTTAGAACTGGTAAAGATTGTTGACGAATTGAATAAGATATGAATCTCTTTGGCATTGGGATTGATATCATTGAAGTGAAGAGGATTGAGGAGGCAATAAAGAAATTTGGTGATAGGTTCCTCAACCGGGTCTTCACCAAAAGTGAGATAGAATTCGCTCAAAAGAAGAATGAGGGGAGATTCCAGTCCTACGCCGCAAGGTTTGCCGCTAAGGAGGCATTCTCCAAGGCATTGGGAACTGGCTTGCGGGGAAAGATCTCCTGGCAGGAGATTGAAATTGTTGATGACGAAAGGCACCGCCCTTATATAATTGCCAGAGGAAAGGCAAAAGAATACCTCTCAGATAGAAAATGCCATCTCTCTATCTCCCATACTTCTAATTACGCCTGTGCTATCTGTCTCATTGAAGAGATTCCGCATTCAACCACCAGACAAATTTAATGCCATTGCCCCTTCTTTGAAATAGAGCCTAATATATTAACTTGCGACATCTTTAACTTATGTTTGATGATATCCAAAAAGGGCTGAAGAGATGAATGAGATTTTAGAATTAAGGTTGCTTAAAAAGAGAGCCTTAAAAAGAGATTAAGTGATGGATTAAAAGAGATATTTAACAATTGGTATAAAATTTGATTTTTTAACTAATTTTGATTTTAATTTATTTAATTTT
>JBBIHO010000084.1:0-7765 GCA_037446935.1 Caldifarciminota bacterium
CACAAACCGGGTTCCGGAGCAGGCGAAGAGATTGAAGAAGATGGCATAAGGTTCCAAGGCAAAGATTTCGGAGTTAAAGACTGTCCCAGCATAACCATTAGGAATTGCAAAGGTATGTCCCCAAGGTGAGGAGTGGGAACAGATTTGAATCCATTCAAACCCTTGTCTTAACCGATTTCGGTAATCTGAGGCAATCGTCTGGGTTGGTGTCTCAATCACTGTGACATCGGAATAGACACGAGAGAGAGCAATCACCAAAACCCTGCCAATCATCATCAACATAAGATAAGGCACGATGGGGAACGGATAGACTCCCGGTGCGGTATAAATGATTCTTTCGGAAGTAATTCTTTAAAAGTCTTATCTCGGAATCCCAGGTCAAAGGGCGGGAATAGATTCTGCCAACCCAGATTTCTGGATTGACATTTCCGGTGTGAGCATCGTACTTGCCATCATTATCGGAATCGAGCCAGATTCCATTTAGGTCCATAAAATATAAATCAATTGGATATTCCTCAATCCCAAATCCAAATGCCTCACACCAGGCAACCGGCAGTTCACCAATGAAAATGGCACCTTTCAGGTTAGGCAAAGATGCTAAATGGCTTCTCAGGGCAGTAGGAGAACTACCGCGAATTGAATCAACCCTCACCGTCCAACCTTCGTTCTGTAAATCTTGGGCAAACTGGTTAATCTCCGAAACTAAATTTGGGTAGATTTCGGCATTGACGATTAAGGCGACAAGATTCTCTTTGCCTCCGGAGAGGTGGTAGAGATTTGTGATTCTTGTCTCTTTTGGACCAGAAATCTCCTTTTGCCATTCGTTAAAGGTTTTTGGTTTTCTGCCGAGGGGGTCAATCCATTGCAGTTCCTTTACTCCGTACCAATATCTTGGGGAATCTAAGGATAATGAGAGGATGAATAAGGAAAGGTAACTCATAAATAGATTATAGATTAAACTTAGAAAAGGTCAATGGTTAGCCCTCAAAAACAAAAGGGGCAGAGAGAACCTCTGCCCCTTTCTCTTTTTAAGTTCTTAGTGGAGAACGACCTTTCTGTTTATTGTCTCGTTTGGCGTTTTTAACTGGAAGATGTAAATGCCGGCTGGTAAAGTGCCGCGGGTGATTTCAAGAATACCACTATTTGCCCTTTCGTCTATACCCTGATGGATACTTCTGATTTCCCGTCCGAGGGCATCGAACAAGGCAATTTTAAACGGTGTTTTACCTTTTACCTGCCAACGGACCTTTATCATGGTCCCTGGGTTGGGATAGGTTTCAACATTAAAGATTGGTTTTGATGGTATCTCCTCAATTGCGACAGCAGCCCCAACTGCAACAGAGGTAAAGAATTCACCAAGGTTCCAATTATACCAGTAACCGGGGGCACCAAAATAAGACCGCTGGCGGGCGGTATTATTATCCGCAAGGGTTGAAGGGTGACCACTTGTATGACGGGGGACAACTGCTACCCAGAAATCACCAGAAGAGATTACCGGCGGATCGGTCACATCATGTTCAACAACTGAAGGGTAACCAACCGCTTTTATCGTATCCGATTCGTAAAGGATGGTTGAGCCATCATTGGCATAGATACGGAATTGGAAGGCGCTATCTGGCCAAGGTGCTCCGGAGTGATAATAGAATTGGTGTCTTAATCTCTGGATGCGAAATGGATAGGACTGGTTAAAATCAGCGGGGGTAAACTTGACTGCCCTTTCCGGATTAGCCCAGGTAACCCAGTAGGGGTTATTCCAGTTGGCATAGGTGAGCCATCTTGCGACACCCAAATTTCTCACAATCGTATCGTTTGCCCGGAACTGGTCATCGCCATATTCGTGCCAGACAGTAATTTGATAGTTGCCAGCCGTGTCCGGAATTCGCCAACCAGGATTGAAAGTTATCTGTTGGCTGGCGCGGCGTGGTAAAGCAGTGGAAGTTGTTTCATTTACATCGGTGTAGGTATAACCTGCAGGACCGGTAATCTGCATCTTCACCCGCACGCCACGGGGAACTGTATCAATTCCCATATTTCGGACTGTTGCCCTCAAGGTAAGAATAATTCGTGGAATCGTATCCAGCGGCATATTGCCAAAGATTGTGGTGGCTAAATTTTTCGCTTGGGGGGTCCAGTCAATCACTGCTCGGAGAAGCCATTCGCCGACTCTCTTATCCTTTTGAAAGGCACCACCAGTTAATTGCCACTCCAAATCCGCAGGTATATTGTCATAACGGTCAATTGAGAATCCAGGACAGGTAGGATAACTATCGGCTTGGACATAGAAGATATAGAAAGGACCGGTTACCGGGATATTAATTGTCGCGTAGTTCCAAGCACCCCTTGTTCCGGTTAAGGTATCGGAGGCAAATAGGAGAGTTCCCGGTGCGCCACCCACTCCGTCGTCATCATAGACCCGAATTAAATAACGATTCCCACCAGGGACGGGCCAGGTATTATCCCAGAGGTAAAGCAAGGCACCGGCAAGGGTTACATTGTCAGCAGGGGGTAAGAATTTTAAACCCCAGCCTTGCCCTCTTAGATACCATGCCCAGGCATTGGCAGCGGTTCGGTCGTCATAAAAGAGGGTATCAGCATCCGGAGAGTCGGGGGACACCGGAGGAAAATGAGTGAGTCGTGGCATCGGATTCGGGTTGGAGATTGCCATTCCTTCGGGAGAATACTGAAGCCAGTGGGTTCCTTCGGTCGCTTCGCTCCCGCACAGGGGAACGGCATTAACGATACCGAAAGCAGAAAATAATATTACAAAAAAGGTAAGATATTTATGCATAATTCCTCCTAAACATTTATTATACAAATTTTTGGCAAGAAGTCAACAGGTCACTCTTCTTGTTGAATAAGACGAGGAGGTGCGTCTTTCGTCATAATGAGATCTTCTCGCTGCCAATGGAAGGGCGTTAGCCATTCCCAGCGTGCGGGAAGGCTCCTGGCGGTTGCTCACCCAAGGCATCATTATTTTTAATCTGACCGCCTTTTGCAAAAGAATTTTTTTGCTCATTCCCAATTGAACATATCTCAAAACAGATGAAAAGATAGATGCCATTTTAGAATTGGCGTTGCTTCAAGAACTTCCCTTAAAAAGGGATTAAATAATAAATATAAAATTTGATTTTTTTGCCGATTTTGATTTTAATTTTCTTAATTTTATAAAGATTTTTCTTTTGACAGGTGAGGAGATACCCCTCCCCCCACGGCAGTTTGAAAAAGGAATCCCCCTCTATAAATATAGAGTAAAAAATTGGGCAAAATGTTTCCAAAAATCTTAAATTCAATCTCCCCAATTTTCATACTTTGGCACGAATTTTGCTTTTGGTGTACTAACTATTTGACTATTGAGCAAATGGGTGCTTTGCTCCCGGGGTTGCTTTGGGAAGATTTTTGATGAAAGGCGCAGACTTGACTTATATATATTATCCGTTATAATATTAAAAAATAAATAGGAGAAATTATGTATTGCCGAAGTTGTGGTAAGGAAGTAGCGGAAACCGCTGAGATATGCGTCAGTTGCGGCAGTAGACCCTTAGCCGGAAGAAAATACTGCCAGAGCTGCGGAGCGGAGACCGATTTGAAGGCGGAGATTTGCGTAAAATGTGGTGTGCAGCTGGCAGCGGCGGTTAGGCCAAAGGAGCAGAAGGATTGGTTGATTGCCCTTCTCTTATCAATATTCTTGGGGGAATTGGGTATTGATAGGTTCTATTTAGGCTATATTGGGCTCGGGGTATTAAAACTCTTAACCGCTGGTGGCTGTGGAGTCTGGTGGTTGATTGATTTAATCTTGATTGCAACCAATAAGTTAAAGGATGCGGAGGGAAGGGAACTTTATAAGAAATAATTGTTAAGTGTCTCGCTATTTCCGACGCAGTTTCTTTTTTCTTACGGTAATTATTTTTCTCTCCTTAATTCCACCCCATCTCTTTCAAAAACTTCCTTCCGTTTGTCTGAATAAGTGGTTATTTGGTTTTTGTCCGGGCTGTGGAAGTTTGCGAGCATTGGTCTATCTCCTTCATTGCGATTTCGCCCGAGCCATAAAATATAATGTAAATTGCATTATTGTCGGACCACTCCTTCTCTTTCTTCTCGGCTATAATTTTTATAAAGGGATTCTGAGAAGAGGTGCTAATTTAACGCAAGCCAAGGAGAATTGTAATTAATAGAAAGATGATTGCGGCTTCATTGAAAAGCGGTCAACTAACATAAGTGGTAAGCAATCCGGCATGGAAAGCCTGCAAACTCCAGATCCGATAGTTTTCGTAGAAGACTTTCCTGGGTTTTACCAGGTGCCGGGAATTTTGGCTTTGGCAATAAATATGCTGGTTGCGAGCTTAAGTAGATTGGAGTGATCATTTTTCCAAAAATAGAACTTTCTCTTTTCCGTCTTGACAGGTGGTAAGTTTTGTGATTTAATATTTCAGATGCGACTTAAACTAACGGCAAAATTTACTCTTAGTTTCTTTTTAATGATTGCCATTATCGGGGCTCTGGTCATCTGGGCGGGAATTCATTTCATTGCTGATGGTATCGTTAAACAAGCCCAGAATAAGGTAGCCGGTGACCTTAATGCAACACGGGAAATCTATCAGCAAAATTTATTAAATATAAAAGACATTGTCCGCCTTACCGCTTCCCGATTTTTCATAAGAGAAGCCATTTTAGGTAGAAATATCCAGCAACTTAAGACCGAATTGAATGCGGTTAGAACAAATGAGTTTTTAGACATTTTGAGTATTACCGACCCAGAAGGCCGAATAATCTTAAGGTCACGAAATCCTAAAATCTACGGTGATAAGTTTGATAATGAACTCATTCATTGGGTGCTTAATAATAAGGAGGCGGTAGCTGGAACAGCAATTATTCCGAGAGAAGAGTTATTAAAGGAGGGCGAAGTCTTAGCCGAATTGGCGTATATTAAGGTTGATTCTACTCCCCGAGCAAAACCCGGAGGTAAGACCGAAGAGACATCCGGAATGATGCTTATGGCGGCAGCACCAATCATTGACCAGAACGGAAATCTCCTCGGGGTCATTTATGGCGGAAGACTCCTTAATAAAAATTATTCGTTTGTGGATAAGATAAAGGATGTGGTCTTCCACGGTGAGACCTATAAGGGAAAGGATATTGGAACCGCTACCGTCTTTCAGGGCGATATTCGGATTTCAACCAATGTCCGACATCCAGATGGCAGAAGGGCAATCGGTACCCGAATCGCGGAGAATGTCTTTGACCAGGTTTTAATAAAAGGAAGACCCTATACCGACCGGGCATTTGTGGTTAACGACTGGTATATCACCGCCTATGAGCCGATAAGAAATATCACCGGAAAGGTCATCGGGGTTCTCTATGTCGGAATCTTAGAGAAGAAGTTTGTTGATATGAGAAAGAGGACTATAATGTCCTTCCTCGGTATTGTGCTTTTAGGAATCGTTATTGCGATTGCTATCTCACACCTTTTAGCCCGCACCGTATTAAAACCACTGAGGCAAATAGTTTATGCCTCACGCCAGATTTCCCAGGGCAACCTTAACTCCCAGGTATTGATTAATACCAAAGACGAGTTGGCGGAATTGGGAGCGAGTTTTAATTTTATGATATCATCCCTTAAGAAGCGGGATGAACAATTGAGGGAAGCAACGCGTCAGCAGTTGATGCGTTCCGAACAATTAGCTACTCTGGGTCAATTAGCCGCCGGGGTTGCCCACGAGATAAATAACCCTCTGAGCGGTGTCCTCACCTATATCCGATTAATAAAGAGACGTTTGGAGAAGAAGCCGGAAAATGGCGATTTTAACCGCTATTTAGATATAATGGAAAAGGAGGTCAGCCGCTGCGGGACCATCGTTCGTAACCTCTTAGATTTTGCCCGTCAGTCCGAACCAAACTTAAAATCAGTTAATGTGAACCAAATTATTCACGAATCGTTGGAGTTAGTAGCTCATAAGTTGCACATCGGAAATATTGAAGTTGAGAAAAGATATGGCGACCTTCCACCAATCATTGCTGACTTTGCTCAACTCCAGCAGGTCTTTATGAATATAATCATTAATGCTGCGGAGGCAATGGAAAATGGCGGCAAATTAACTATCGTTACCCGCATTGCTCCTTCGGATAAGATGGTAGAAGTTGAATTTACGGACACCGGCAAAGGGATTCCGGCGGAATTACTGCCTAGGATTTTTGACCCCTTCTTCACAACTAAACCTAAGGGTACTGGTCTTGGACTATCCGTTGTCTACGGCATTGTCAATCGGCATCAGGGGGAAATTGAAGTTAAAAGTGAGGTGAATAAAGGGACAACCTTTATCATTAGATTACCGGTAAATCCGCCATCGGTCGCTTTGCTCCCGCACGATGTGAGCGGCGGGTGAAAAGTGAAATGTCTCAGTTGAAGGATTCAATATATATCTTACCCTTGGGCGAAATTGAATCGGAGATTTTGGAAGAACTTAAGATAAAGATAGAATCGGTCTTTCATCTGTCAGTCAAGGTATTACTTAGTGCCTCCCATCCGGCCTATGCCTTTGAACCGAAGCGAGGTCAATACTATTCCACCAAAATCTTAAATGAACTCGTTAGCAAAATGCCGGCCGATGGTATAAAGATTTTAGGTGTTACTGAGGTAGATCTATGTACACCGGTTTTGACCTTTGTCTTTGGTGAAGCCCATTTGGAAGGGACTGCCGCAGTCATCTCATTAGCCCGACTTCGCCAAGAATACTATACCCTACCATCTAATAAACCACTCCTATTAAACCGGGTGGTGAAAGAGGCAATTCACGAATTAGGTCATACCTTTGGTCTCATCCATTGCCGCGATGAGAAGTGCGTTATGTGTTTCTCACCCAATTGCTTGGGTATTGACCAAAAGGAGATTGATTTCTGTCCAGTGTGTCAAGAGATCTTAGCAAATCGGCTTGTGACGCAAAAACCACAAATCCACCAACGGCAGACAGACGGTGGAAAGAAGAGAGTCATAAGTAGTTTGAGAGGAGGCTAAATGGAGCGAATCTTAATTGTTGACGATGAAGAGATTATGCGCCAATCCCTTACCGATTGGCTAAAAGAAGAAGGCTACGATGTTTGTGCGGTGGAAGATGGCTTTAAGGCATTAGAATTGGTTCAAAAAGAAGACTGGAATGTGATGCTCCTTGACCTCAAGATGCCAAAGATGGATGGATTAGAGGTTCTCCGGGAGGTAAAAAAGTTAAACCCGAATATTCCGGTTATCATCATCACCGCCTATGCTACTGTTGATACCGCGGTTAACGCAATGAAAGCTGGGGCTTATGATTATATCGTGAAGCCATTCCATCCCGAAGAGCTCGGTATGATTATCAGAAAGATTATTGAGCACCAGGCGCTTGTGAAAGAAAATATCATCCTCCGCAGAGAACTGAGCCAACGCTACCAGTTTGGTGATATTATCAGCAAGAGTCCAAAGATGCAAGTGGTCTTTGAATTGATAAAAGCGGTTGCACCAACCCGCTCAACGGTTTTAATTTTGGGTGAATCCGGTACCGGTAAAGAATTGGTCGCCCGTGCCATCCATTCCGTAAGCCCGCGCCGGAATAGTCCTTTTGTCGCATTAGCCTGTGGTGCTTTGCCTGAGGCTTTATTAGAAGCTGAACTGTTCGGTTATGAAAGAGGAGCATTCACAGGTGCTGTAGTTCAGAAGAAGGGAAAGATTGAATTGGCGGACGGCGGCACCCTATTTCTGGATGAGGTTAGCGATATTAATCTAAAGACTCAGGTT
>JBBIHO010000085.1:0-3568 GCA_037446935.1 Caldifarciminota bacterium
CTTCTCTTCTATTCTTGCCGATTAAAGAAGGGACGGTGATTAATTTTGCCCCTTTACTTATTCTTATTTTTATTGCCTCACCTTCTTTTATTGCGATTCCCGGTTCCGGAGATTGCTTTATGATGCCACCAATGGGGATAGTGTCGGAGAACTCTTCACCTTCAATAATCATCTTTAAGTTAGAATCCGCTATTATTCGTTCTGCTTCTTTTTTCCCTTTGCCAATTAAGGATGGCACAGTGATTAGTCGGACTTCTTTTCCTTTACTGAGAATTATTTTTACCGCTTCGCCCTCACTTAAAAGTTGCTCGGGTTCCGGAGACTGATATAAGATTTTATTCTCGCTTATAATCTCCGAATATTCTTCACCCGAGATAGTGAGGTTCAGTTTGATTTTAGAGAGTATCTCTTCTGCCTCCTGGCGTGTCTTACCAATTAAGGAAGGAACGGAGATTGTCTTTGGCTTCTCTTCTCGTTTCACCAAAGCGGTTAAAAAGTCTTCGCAGGTCTGGAATCGCTCAGCGGGCTTCTTTGCCAGTGCCTTCTGGACTACCGCTTCTAAGTTTTGGGAAATAGAAGGGTTTTTTTCTCTGAGACTCGGCGGCGAAGAGAAGAGATGCTGTTCTTCCACCGAAGAGGTGGCGGTTCGCTTAAAGGGGACTTCCCCGGTTGCCATCTCATAAAGGAGGATTCCCAAAGAGTAGATATCGGAACTTTTATCTAAAACCTTATTCAATATCTGCTCCGGTGACATATAAGGAGCGGTGCCGATTCGTATCTCAGAGAGTGAGGCACCAATCTCACCCCTGGCAATTCTGGCGATTCCAAAGTCGGTAATCTTAATCTCACCGGTTGGGGTGAAGAGGATGTTGGAGGGTTTCAGGTCAAGATGGAGAACTCCAATCTTATGGGCATAACCAACCCCTTCCAAGATTTGATGGAAGAGAGGGAGAATCTTATCTTCGGAAAGGGGTCCGAGCTTAATCAAATCGGCAAGTGTCTTCACCCGCTGATTGTCGGGTAAGGTCATTCCTTCTAAATACTCCATCACGATATAATATTTTCCCTGATCCTGGAAGAAGTTATAGATGGTGACGATATTCGGATGTTTCAGGTCGGCTTGGATTTCTGCTTCCTTAAAGAAACGTTCCTTAAATTTTGGCTCACGGGTTAGATAGGTGTGTAAGGTCTTGATAGCGACCGCATGTCCTTGAATGCGGTGGACAGCCTTATAAACGGTGCCGAAGCCGCCTTCGCCAAGTTCCTCAACAATCTTATAATAACCGAAGCCGACAAATTCCTCTGGCATCTTATTTATAATAAATGAAAAAGGGCAAGGTGTCAAGTGTCCGCTTCGTTTTTACAATCGGGGTCGGAATTTCTAATGAGACGAAAAATTAGACCTTTGATGAGAATTCCAATTAGAGTTTTAATTAGACCAAAAATTCCTCCTTTAATTACCCTTTTTATTACTTTCATAATGAGAAGATTCTTTAGAAAAGTGATTAGACCTCTAACCCATAAACAAAATAGACCTTTTAATACTCCTCAAATTGGTAAAAAGATTAGACTTTTAACTACAGCAAAAATTTGGCTAAAAATAGGACCAGAAAGACGGTAGAGGGGGCAACCCCTCAACTTTTAGGAAAAATCCTATAAGTTATGTCTAATCAGAGACTTAAGGGCAAAAATCAGGCTTTGGAAAATATAACTATTGTTTGGGTATTTGACGAGGGCAAATTGGTTAAAATTATCTCATCCTAAAAAGAGATCATTGGGAATCTCTAAAAATATCGGAAAGGAGAGTTGTTCGCTTCTAATTTGGAAAGGGGATTTAAGGAATTAGGAATGTTCACCTGTGCGAGGAGGGATTTAGTTGGAAAGATTATTAACAGTTGCAGGCACACTATTGACAATTGCCCTTTTTTTAACTATCATTTTTATACATAAATATATTTAGGAGGATTTATGAAGAGATTTTTATTTGTTCTCTTTATTTTATCCCTTCCCCTTTTGGCAGCAAGGCGGGTGATGGTTTGTGAGGATTTCACCGCTACCTGGTGTCAGTATTGTCCGGGTGCTGCCCGGGGACTGGAGGAATTGGAAGAGGTTGCCTTTGATTCGGTTATTGTCATTGCTTATCATCCTTCTACCTCTGACCCGTTCTATAATCAATATTCCATAGATAGAAAGAATTACTACGGGGTTACTGGTTATCCAACCGTCTGCCTTGACGGAAACTATCGGGTTGTTGGGGGGCTTCACTCCGGAACGATGTATCCTACTTATCGTGTGTATTTTAACACCCGACGCACTCAGGAAAGTCCGGTAAATATCAAACTCTCTCTTCTCTTTGACACATTAGCCCGGGAGGGAAATCTTTCTATAAAATTAAGGAATGAAACCGGTAACACAATCTCTGCCCAATTACAAGTCGCCATCACCCAGAGCCATATCTATTATCCCTGGCAGGGAATGGATAGTCTCCACTTTCTTTTAAGGTGGATGATTCCTGATGCGCAGGGTGAACCGGTAACTTTGCCACCATTTGATTCAATCACCCAAGCCGAAATTTTACCATTCCCCAAGGGATTCCGCCTGCTCACTGTGAGGTTGTCGTCTTCCTCCAGAATAATTCAACCCGGGAAATTCTGCAAGGTTCAAAGATTGCCTTAGTCTCAAAACCAAAGATTGAATTCAGTCAATTCGCTTCTTCCAATATCCCTTACCCAGGGGATACCGCCAATTTAACAATCTATCTCGGCAATTATGGAACGAAGGATTTGCCAAATGTTAGCGGAAGATTACAATCTCCGACACCTTATGTTACTGTCTTATCCCCTGTGGCAAATTTTGGGCAAATCCGAATTGGTGAAATAGTCCCGAGTTCTTCTCCTTATTCAATCTATATCTCTTCATCCGCTCCAGATACCTTAATCAACTTTAAGTTCTACATTAGCGGTGATAACTATACAGATTCCATCTTCTTCCCAATTCTAATCTCCCGGCAATTGGGTCTGCGGGACGATGTGGAGCAAGGAGCGGGAAGATGGCAACACTACGGAACAAATGATAACTGGCAGATTACAACCCAGAGGAGCCATTCCCCAACTCACAGTTGGTTTTCGGGTTATTCTAATGAGAGCGATGGCTATTTGGTATCTCCCTATTTTGTTATGGGGGATGGAAATATAACCTTCTGGCACTATTATGCAATGGAGACAAACTACGATTATATCTTTATTGATATAAACAATGGTTCTAACCGCTGGCAGAATTTGGGTTATTTTACCGGTGCCAGCGGCAATTGGGTCCAGGCAAACTATTCCCTTCCTTCTTATGTTGGCTCAACCTGGCGGATTCGCTTCCGCTTTATCTCTGATTATAGTGTTACTGATGAAGGATGGTTTGTTGATGATATTGACTGCGGTTATGCGTTAGGCATCGCTTTCGGTTCGCAGTGGGGCAAAGAAAGGAGAAAGGTTGACTTAAAAGGAAATATTGTCAGAGGGTCATTAATCATAAATTACGACTTAAAGGGAGATTCTACGATTGAAATCCTCTCCGC
>JBBIHO010000085.1:3585-3797 GCA_037446935.1 Caldifarciminota bacterium
CAATGCGCTGAAAGGTCAAATAAAGGTAAAAGACTTACCGTCCGGCATCTACTTCATTTCCCTCACTGGCGACTCCCGCACCGATGAAGGGAAAGGATTAGAAAAGGTGGTAATTCTCCGTTAACTATGATAGGCATTAGGTGTTGGGTGATAGGTGGTAAGAACCAAAAACCAAAAGCCAAAAACCTATTCCCTCTTGTCGCTCTCCTCAT
>JBBIHO010000085.1:3827-7618 GCA_037446935.1 Caldifarciminota bacterium
ACCAGAGGTTCATATTGAACCTTATGGGAGAGTTGTCCTCTGCGAACTCTTCACCCATATCCGATGCACCTATTGTCCTCATGCGGCTAAGGCACTTGATAGTTTAGAAAAGGAATTTAATGACAGTCTTGCCATTATTGCTTATCACCGGAGATTGCTCGGCGATACCCTCTCTCCTCCCTATGTTGAGAACCGACATACTTATTACTATCCAGAAAATATTGAGCCCACCTTATTTTTTGATGGCGAGGGACCGGTAAGAACTGAAGACCCAAATGCCAACTATCCCACATATAAAGATATGATAAATAAGAAAAGAGGGATTAAACCACGCCTTGCGCTCTATCTCATTGACACCTTATATTCCAACACCCTCAAAATAAGGACAACGGTTGTGAAGAATGATACCCTACTTCCTGATTCATGCCGACTTTTCTTCGTCCTCTGTGAGGATTCGGTCTTCTGCTATCTGCCTGGTGGTAGCGATTCCATCTTTCAGAAGGTTTGCCGGCTAATGTGGCCTGACGAAAAAGGTCTTCCCATAGTTATGAACCAGGACACGCTCCGCGGAGAATATCCCATTCCCTGGCGAGAGGGCTGGCAAAGGGAGAGGTTTCAAATAGTCGTCTTTATTCAGGACAGGGTAAATAAGGAGGTGTTAGTGGCAGTGAAGAGGAGGTTTTTATGAAATATAAACTCCATCTTATTCTTTGGGTACTCATCTCTTCTTTAACTTATGCCCAGCATAGTTTTGATTTTAAGTGTCTTGACGATACCTTCCGTTACCTACCGCCTGGTGGCTGGGCTGACTATCACTTCTACTTAGAGAATACAGGAACCTTAAAGGACTCTTATGAGTTAAGGATTCTCCGAATTGAGTCCGTTCCTGGGTGGGATGTTCAAATCTGCGCTCGGGGAAGGTGCGTTGGTCCGGGAATCCCCCTTCGTCTCTCCCTTCTTCCGCAGGAATTTGACACAACCATTATCGCCCATATCTTTACAAATCAGAATCAAGGTAGGGAGAAGGCGACTGTCTACTGCCGTTCCCTTGCCGATACGACCTTAAAGAGAGAGATTTCCCTTTACGCTCAGGTTGGTTCCGCAATTGAAGAGGGGAGGGGGAAGACGCAAGTCGCTTTTAAGGGATGGCGCCAACTCGCCAGTGCCTATCGCCACTCCCTATTTTCAGTTACTGGCCGGTTGGTAGCAAAAGAGGAGATTGCGAATCTTCCAAAAGGGGTTTATCTTATCCCGCAGGAGAAGAGAAAAATCTTGGTAATCTACTAAGATTTATGGATAAAGTTAAGAAGCGAGACGGTCGGATAGTAGCCTACGATCGGGAAAAGATTGAAAATGCTATTTACAAGGCATTATTCGCTACTGGTCTTGATAACCGGGAGATGGCAAAGAGGCTTGCCTTGGATGTTGAAAGAATACTCCAGGCAAAATTTGTGGAGGAAATTCCAACGGTTGAGGAGATTCAGGATATTGTGGAGAAGGTCTTAATTCAAGAGGGATTTTCCGATACCGCCAAGGCATACATCCTCTACCGGAGGACCCGCCAGGAGTTAAGAGAGACGAAATATCTCTTAGGGGTGAAGGATGATTTGAAGTTAAACTTGAATGCGGTAGCGGTTTTACGAAAACGGTATCTTGCCCGTGACGAATCCGGCGAGATTATTGAAACCCCAAAGGATATGTTTAAGCGAGTTGCCTCCGCAATCAGTGAAGCGGATAAATATTATAAAGAGGATTGGACAATCTCATTTCGCGAGTTTTATGAGATGATGGTCAATTTAGAATTTCTACCCAACTCACCAACCTTGATGAATGCCGGAACCCCGGTTGGTCAATTATCTGCCTGCTTCGTCCTGCCGGTTCCGGATTCCATTCCTGGCATCTTTGATACCCTAAAATATACCGCCCTCATTCACCAGTCCGGTGGTGGCACCGGTTTCTCCTTCTCGCAAATCCGACCGGAGGGAGATATTGTGAAATCAACCAAAGGCATTGCCTCAGGGCCTCTCTCCTTTATGCGGATTTATGATATGGCGACCGAGGTTGTCAAACAAGGAGGGAGGAGGCGCGGGGCGAATATGGGAATTTTAAGTGTTACCCATCCCGACATTATTCACTTTATTACTGCCAAGAGTAAAAAGGGGCTCCTCACCAACTTCAATATCTCGGTTGCGGTCTCCGATGAATTTATGGAAAAGGCGGAGAAGGGAGAAGAATACGAACTCGTAAACCCTCGCAACGGTGCGGTGACGAGGATTGTTAAGGCAAAGGACATATTTGATTTGATAGTCCATAATGCCTGGGCTTATGGCGACCCGGGACTAATCTTTATAGATGAGATAAATCGGGCTAATCCGCTTCCGGAGTTAGGCAAGATTGAATCAACCAACCCCTGTGGCGAACAACCACTCCTCCCTTATGAGTCCTGTAACCTTGGTTCAATAAATCTCTTAAAGATGCTAAATAACGGCTCTTTTGACTGGGAGCGCTTCCGAAGGACAATTCATCGGGCAGTCCATTTTCTTGACAATGTGATTGATGTGAATAAATTCCCCCTGCCGGAGATTGAAAGGATGACGAAGGGAAATCGGAAGATTGGATTGGGGATAATGGGATTTGCTGACTGCCTCCTCCGTCTCGGAATTCCCTATGATTCCGAGGAGGCGCTTGAGTTTGGCGAGAGGGTTGCCAGGTTTTTAACCGAAGAGGCAAGAAAGGCATCAAGAGAATTAGCAAAACGGCGGGGTCCTTTTCCCAACTTCGCAAAGAGTATCTATAAAGATGGCGAACCAATCAGAAATGCTACGGTAACGACGATTGCCCCAACCGGCACGATAAGCATCATCGCTGGTGTCTCTTCCGGAATTGAACCACTCTTTGCCCTCTCTTATGTCCGAGTAGCAATGGGTGGACATCGGTTCTTAGAGACAAACGAATATTTTGCAGAAACCCTAAAGAAGCGGGGTCTCGTTTCATCCGCCTTAATCAAGGAAGTGGCGGAAAGAGGAAGTATTAAGAATATTCCGGAAATACCCGATGATCTGAAAAGATTATTCACAACCGCCCTGGATATTGACTACGAGTGGCATATTAAGATGCAGGCAGCATTCCAGAAATATATTGACAATGGTGTTTCCAAGACTGTCAATCTACCGTATGAGGCATCACCGGAGACAGTGCGCAATGCTTATTTTCTTGCCTGGCGATTAAGGTGTAAGGGGATTACTGTCTTTCGCTACGGTTCAAAGGAGGAGCAGGTATTATACATCAAGCCACCGTCTGGTGAGTTTCTTGTGGTTGACGAAGAGTTCTCCGGTGGCTGTCCGGAAGGGATCTGCATCAGTTGAGTTTTGCGTTTTGAGTTTGTTTAGGATTTCGGATTCAATAATTTAACAATCTTATCAACAATCCTTTCTGCTGCCTGCGGAGAACGAAGTCTCGCCATCCGCACTTTTATCCTTTCTCCTAAATCAGTCTCTAAAATCATCTTTGCCCTCCTTATGATATTATCCGAAGTTGGCTCATAGAATCCAATCCCCTGTTCTTCCACCCATCGGACATTTCCCGCCTCCTGTCCATAGGAGTAGTTCATTAAAATTAAAGGGACCCTTTTTGTCACCGCCTCCATAATCGTTGCCGGACCCGCCTTCGTGATACAGAGATCAGAGGCGGATAAGATCTCTGCCATATTACTCACAAAACCAAAGACCCGAACCCTCTTCTCCCCTTTATAAGACGAGAGCATCCGATTAAATAAAACCTCATTCCTTCCG
>JBBIHO010000086.1:0-7490 GCA_037446935.1 Caldifarciminota bacterium
ATGCCGACGCAATCTCCCTCTTCTCTTCCCAAGAGAGTTTTCGCTCCTTTTTCAAAGATGAGATTATATCCTCAATCTCCCGGGAGACCCTTTCCGATTCCTGGAGTTGGGAAGAGAGGGCAGTCTTGACCTCTTCCCTCTTTTGAACGGTCTGGGAATAGATTTCCGTTAAGGTGGGGAATCTTAATTTATATTCCGGGGATTTGGCGGATTTTGGTCCATAGGGGTCGTTATCATAAATGAGCGCATAATAGACCACTTCATCTCCGGGTAAGAGTCTTAATTGGCTTAAATCCCAGATGAAGGGAATGGTATCCGATTTCTTATTGGGGTGGGTAGAATAAATCTTGCTCTTTTCTCCGCTGTCTTTTGAGCAGAAGATAGTGATTTCTTTAATTCCGAAATCATCAAGGGCGTAAAGTAATAGTAAAATCTTCATACTCTCGGGAATGTCCAAATCACGACCGGGAAGAAGGAAATGGACGAATGGATTCTCATCCGGAATATAATTTATCCGAATGGGATAGGTCTTTTCATTTTGCTGGCAGTCAGTGATTTTTATTTCACATACGGTATCGCTACCCGCCTTAAAAGAGAAAGAGAAGGTATCCGCTTCCGGGATGAAGCAAAAAGGATTTCCGGCACCGGAAGTTGCCCCCATATAAACAGATACCGCTACTCTTTTATTAACTATCCCGACAACCTTTATCTCGGTTCCTTTCAGGCAGTTAATCTCTTTTGGGAAAACGAGCTTTGATGGCGGCAGTGATGTGTAAGAAGGTGGGGAGAGAAGACAGGTTAAAGAGAGGAGTTCCGGTGTTTGGGTGAATCTTATGGAATAGACCGGAGAGGAGCGGTTAAGAACCGATACATAATAAGAGATTTCCTTTTCTGGATATAACAGATATTGGGCAGAATTGTTTTTGAATTTTAAGGTGCGACATTCTTTTTTATTGCCTGACAAAAGATATAAATTACCGGTGGAGAATTTATAAGGGGAGATGATTGAGCAGTTAAGTTTTACCTCTTTCCGAGGCAGGGTGAAGATATTCTTTGGTTCACAGATAATCTGGAGGGGGATTTTGTTCGGAAAGAAGTGAGAGTAAAATGAAAATGAGAATTGCTGGGGGAAGGAGATGATATAGATGAGTAAGATGGTTAGTGAGGAGACGAAAGAGATGAGGCATTTTTTTAAGAGGCGGTGGGCAAGGATCTTATTTATTGGCAAATCCTTAATCTTTTCCCAGGCAAAAGAGATAGCGGCGGAAATTAAGGCACCGGAATAGTTCTCTTTGCCTTTAAGGAGTTTATCGCAATTAGCGGCAAGGGATATTGCCGGGGTTAATATCCCTCTGATTTCCGGAAATCTTTCTTCTAAGAGAATCCCAGTTTTAATCCGGGAGTAGTCCTGGAAAAAGGGGAAGAGGGTTAATTCTCTTCTCAGATAGAAAAATAGGATAAAGAGAGTGGCGAAGAAGAAGAGAAAGAAGGGAATGGTCTCTTTATTGATTAGGATAAGAAAGATGAGCACTAATAAGGCAAGTAAAAAGAGGAGGAGAGCGAAGAGGTCGTTTAATAATCTTCTTCTGGTCAATCTATTTATGAGATTGAGGAGTGCCATTTCCTTTTCTCCTTTTCCTCAGGAATCTCAAACTCTCCTGCGATAGTTCATCCTTTATTTCCTTAATCTTATCACGAATCTTTGCCGCCTTTTCAAATTCCATCAGCTCCACTGCCTTTTTCATCTCTTCTTGCAGGATTTGAAGGAGTTTTATCTTATCTTCCTCGGAAATTTCTTTTATATCTTTTTCATAAGAGGCTTTGGCGTCAGCGACAACTGTTGTTCGTAAAACCTGGTCATAACTCTTCTCAATACTTCTTGGGGTGATATTATGTTTTTCGTTATATTCTATCTGTTTCCTTCTTCTCCTTTCGGTCTCGGCAAGTGCCTTTTTAATTGAAGTGGTGATATTGTCAGCATAGATTATCACCTCGCCCCGGACATTTCTGGCAGCTCGGCCGGCGGTCTGGATTAAAGAGCGGGCATCCCTTAAAAAGCCTTCTTTATCACCGTCAAGGATTGCGACCAGAGATACTTCGGGTAAGTCAAGTCCTTCGCGTAAGAGGTTTATTCCGACCAGGCAGTCAAACTTGCCGAGGCGCAACTCTCTGAGAATTTCTACCCTCTCAATTGGTGCGATTTCGGAGTGGAGATATTTCACCCGAATTCCCATCTCGGAGAGATATTCGGCGGTATCTTCTGCCAATCTCTTAGTCAAGGTTGTTACTAACACCCTCTCCTTCCTTTCGGCTCTTTTTCTTATCTCATTCAGGAGGTCATCAATCTGCCCGGCGGTTGGACGGAGAATCATCTTTGGGTCCACAAGGCCAGTGGGTCGGACAATCTGTTCCACCCAAATGCCTTTGCACTTTTCTAACTCATAGTCGCCAGGCGTTGCGGAGGTGAATATCACTTGATTGATGAGGGATTCAAACTCCTCAAATTTTAATGGCCGATTATCTAAACAGGAGGGGAGGCGAAAGCCATATTCCACTAAAATCTCCTTTCTTGCCCGATCTCCCCGATACATCCCATAAATCTGAGGGATTGTGACATGGGATTCATCAATTACCATTAAGTAATCTTTTGGGAAATAGTCTAAGAGGCAATAAGGTCTTTCTCCGGGGGCACGGCCGGAGAGGTGCCGGGAATAATTTTCTATCCCCGGACAATAGCCGAATTCCCTTATCATCTCAATATCAAACCTTGTCCTCTGTGCCAGCCTCTGTGCCTCTAATAGTTTTCCCTGGTCCTTTAATTCCTTGACCCTCTCTGTCAATTCTCTTTCAATAGATTCAATTGCCTTCTCTAAGCGGGATTTACTCGTGACAAAGTATTTTGCCGGGTAGATGACTACCCTCTCTCTCATCTCTAATGTATCACCTTTTAGGATGTCAAATATCTTTATCTCATCAATCCGCTCGTCATAAAAGTTTATCCTGATTCCATAATCACGATGGGAGGGGTGGATTTCAACAACATCGCCCCGCACCCGAAAGGTGGAGCGTTTCAATTCCAAATCGTTCCTTGAATACTGGAGGTTCACCAATCTCTCTAAGAGTTCATCACGGCTCATCTCCTTTCTAATATCAATGGGAAATAATGATTCCTTAAATTCCCAGGGCTCGCCTAAGTTATAGATACAGGAGACCGATGCGACGATGATAACATCCCTCCTTTCAATTAAAGAGGAGGTGGCACAGAGACGGAGTTTCTCAATCTCTTCATTGATTGAGGCATCCTTTTCAATATACAAGTCCATTTCTGGCACATAGGCTTCTGGTTGATAGTAGTCATAATAGGAGATGAAGTATTCAACAGCATTTTCTGGGAAGAACTGCTTAAATTCACCATAGAGTTGGGCGGCGAGGGTTTTATTGTGAGAGATGACAATTGTCGGCAGATTCACATTCGCTATCACATTGGCAATTGTGAATGTCTTACCGGAGCCAGTGACACCAAGGAGGGTCTGAAATTTCTTACCTTTTCGGATGCCCGCGGTCAATTCGGCAATTGCCTGCGGCTGGTCCCCGGTTGGCTTAAATGGTGCCTTCAGTTTAAATTCCATTTATAAAATTATAAACCGAAAAGGAGATAAGTCAACCTTGACTTTTCATTTTATTTTATTGTATAATATAACCAATGACCGGGAGAGGTTTTGCCCTTCGGTTTCCTTTTTGCGGGAAAGGGAAGCCAAGATTATACCGGTGGTTAAGGAGGTAATATGGTTAAGCGAATCGCTTTAATTACTTTGATTCTCTTCGCCTTTATATTGGCGATTGAGAACAAGGTCAATAATATCGCCTTCATTGGCGAAGATGCGATACCCCAGAGGATAAACTACCAGGGGTATCTTACGGACAATGCGGGAAATCCGATAAACCAATCCCTCTCAATGACCTTCCGGATTTTTGATGCGGCGAGCGGCGGAAACCAACTCTGGAGCGAGACACAGACGGTTTCGGTGGAGAATGGGCTCTTCAATGTGATATTGGGAGAGGTAAATGCTATCTCGCCGGATATCTTCACTCCTGGTGCGAGGCGGTGGTTAGAATTGGTAATTGACGGAAATCCCTTATCACCAAGAACTGAGATTACAGCGGTTGGTTTCTCCTATAAGACGGTGGATGCGGATAAATTGGATGGTGAGACGAAAGCCCAGTTGGATAGTAGATGGGTGAATGAGGGGCAGAGTGATGCGATTTCTACCGGGATGATTCAGGATAATGCGGTGACCACGGGCAAGATTCTTAATGGGACAATTTTGATGGAGGACCTCTCCTTCACTCCGGCGACAAGACCTTTAACGCCACCTGCTGCAACTGATGAGATTGCTAATAATGCGATAACTTCGGTAAAAATTGAGAACGGTCAGGTTCAGACTGTTGACATTGCTGACAATGCGGTAAATTCGGCAAAGATTGCGGATGGCAATGTTACTACCCCCGATATTGGTGCTAATCAGGTGACCCTCGGTAAGATTGAGCGGGGAAGCGTGTCTGGGCGAGCGATTATTTCTCAAGGGACAGGAGCTGACCCGATTTGGAGTTATCCGAATGCACTCGGCACAAATAGTCCGAATACGCTTAATTTCCTCCGCTTTGGCTCATTTACTCTTGACTTGGGTCAGCAAACCCCGTGGTATATTTCCCGTACTTCGGTTTACTTTTCCGGGCTTCAGGTGGGAGACATTTTTTTCGTAATCCCTCCTGACTTTCCCGCTATGTTTGGTCCAGATACTGTATTAACTTTCTACTGCAACACCTTGCATCCAACATTGAACAACCGTTTCTATGTGTATGCTTATTGTCCAGCCGATGTCCCCGCTTTTGACCCGCCTCATGTCACCTTCAACTACATCTGGATTAGACCAGGCACATTTGCTAAAGAAAACACCGGGTCCGTAAAGGTAGAAATAGAAAAGACAGAATATTTTCCGATGGCAAATCCGCAGAAATTTTGATACCAGTAAAAGTAGTGATTAAGATGGGAAAGAGTTCAGAGACAAGAGAGATGATCAAGCGGACATTTGTTGGGAAGGGTAGTAGCGTCCGCAAGGTTTTTACCCTTCGGCTTCCTTTCTAATATTTT
Source organism: Caldifarciminota bacterium (assembly GCA_037446935.1). Lineage (GTDB taxonomy): Bacteria > Hydrothermota > Tepidihabitantia > Tepidihabitantales > JBDRVQ01 > JBBIHO01. Next base: position 5,153 of record JBBIHO010000086.1, read on the forward strand.
TGGAGAGAGTGATGGGAAGGGAAAGAGGGAATAATAAGAAAAAAGGACTTGACATTTTATTTTTTTATGGTATAATATATCAAATAAAGGACGGGATATATGATGAAAGAGGTAAGGAGGTAATATGGTTAAACACATCGCTCTAACTACCTTGATTCTCTTCGCCTTTATATTGGCGATTGAGAACAAGGTCAATAATATCGCCTTCATTGGCGAAGATGCGATACCCCAGAGGATAAACTACCAGGGGTATCTTACGGACAATGCGGGAAATCCGATAAACCAATCCCTCTCAATGACCTTCCGGATTTTTGATGCGGCGAGCGGCGGAAACCAACTCTGGAGCGAGACACAGACGGTTTCGGTGGAGAATGGGCTCTTCAATGTGATATTGGGAGAGGTAAATGCTATCTCGCCGGATATCTTCACTCCTGGTGCGAGGCGGTGGTTAGAATTGGTAATTGACGGAAATCCCTTATCACCAAGAACTGAGATTACAGCGGTTGGTTTCTCCTATAAGACGGTGGATGCGGATAAATTGGATGGTGAGACGAAAGCCCAGTTGGATAGTAGATGGGTGAATGAGGGGCAGAGTGATGCGATTTCTACCGGGATGATTCAGGATAATGCGGTGACCACGGGCAAGATTCTTAATGGGACAATTTTGATGGAGGACCTCTCCTTCACTCCGGCGACAAGACCCTTAACGCCACCAGTGGCAACTACGGAAATTGCGGATGGTGCGGTTACGACTGCTAAGATTTCGGATGGCAATGTAACCTTACCGAAAATCAATACAGTTGGTTCATCTGCGGGTCAGGTGATTACTTCTACCGGCTCAGGCACACCGCCGACCTGGCAGACTCCGACCGTAGGACCTCATACCCACAATTTGACCCATACCGGAGATGTTACGGGTTCTGGTGAGGTATCTGGAACCTGGTCCCTGACGATTGCCAGTGGTGCGGTTACGAATGCGAAACTTGCGGCGAATGCGGTTACGACTGATAAGATCCTTAACGGGACAATTTTAATGGAGGACCTCTCCTTCACTCCGGCGACAAGACCCTTAACGCCACCAGTGGCAACTACGGAAATTGCAGATGGTGCGGTGACTTCGGCAAAGATTGAGGATGGCACGGTTGCGGATGTTGACTTGACGACTACTGGTGTTACTCCCGGCACATACACCGTTGCGACAATTACGGTGAATAACAAGGGAAGGATAACCTCGGCTTCCAGTGGAACCGCGGGAACGGTAACGAGTGTTGCTCAGGCGACGGGTGTTATCTGCACACCAAATCCAATCACGACAACCGGAACAGTAGGTTTTGACCAGAGTTGGGGAGATGCAAGATACATTAACGAAGGACAGACCGCGGGCGGTGATTTAACTGGAACCTATCCCAACCCAAATCTTACCAATACCGGTGTAACACCTGGCACTTATACCGTTGCCACAATTACAGTCAACTCTCAGGGAAGAATAACATCTGCTTCCAGTGGGACGGCCGGAACGGTCACGAGTGTTTATCAGGGAACTGGCATTACCTGCACACCAAATCCCATTACGACAACCGGAACGGTTGCTCTTAATACTGCTTATACCGACGGTCGGTATATATTAAACCAGAACACTTCGGCCCAGACCGGAAACTTCTGGATTTCCGGCAGTGGTCGGGCACAGCAGTTCTATGGTGTCTCGGCAACTTCTAATGCCCCTGGAATTTGGGGTGTTGGCGGAACTTATGCTCACGGTACCGCCGGAGAGGCTAACAGTTCTACCTTAATGGGTGTCTTCGGAAGAAATACCAACAGCAGTGGAACCGGTATCATCGGGGTTGGAAATAATACAGGCGGATACTATCTATCTGCTGGTAGCGGTGGTGCATTTACCGGAACACAGTATGGATGCTTTGGCAGGGCTAATAATACATCAGGCGCAAGGGCAGGAGGATACTTCACGGAAGGAACAGGCGCCGCTTATGCCTTCGTCGGTTACCACTCTGGGACTACTGCTTACAAAATTATAGGGAGCGGTTCTGTTTCGACAATTATGGAGACCAGAGGGGGTAAGAAGACCCTCTTCGCTCCTGAGATGCCAGAGGCATACTTTGAGGATGTCGGTGAAGGACAACTCAAGAAGGGTCACTGCCGAATTAACTTAGACCCACTATTCTTAGACTGCATCACGGTTAATGACCAATATCCATTAAAGGTATTCATTCAGTTAGAAGATGACTGCAAAGGCGTCTATGTGAAGAAGGATAGAACTGGCTTTGATGTCTATGAACTGCAAGGCGGCACAAGTGATGCCAGATTCTCTTATCGGGTCTTA
>JBBIHO010000087.1:0-7480 GCA_037446935.1 Caldifarciminota bacterium
GCAGTAAGTTAAAGGAAGGAGAAGCGGTAAGGGTCATTTTAAGCAAAGGAAAGAAGCCAGTTATCAAATTGGTCAAAGTCCCCCTCTTAATTGGTAAGAGTCTAAAAGATGCCGAAGCGATCGCTTCTGAGATTAAATTGAACCTCTTCCTTGAAGGCGAAGAATTTTCCGAGATAATCCAAAAGGGTCAAATCTCTCGTCAGTCTCCGGAACCCGGAGACTCCCTAAAAGAAGGCGAGACAATAAGAATCACGATTAGCAAAGGAAGAGAGATAAGATTTATTGAAACCCCCTCCATCATCGGAAAGGAGAGAAAGGAAGCGGAAAGGATATTATCCGATTTGCGCCTAAAACTGATGGTTGAGGAAGAGGAATACTCCGAAGAAATCCCCCTTGGCTCGGTCATCAGTCAGATTCCGGAACCCGGCAAAAGGTTAAAAGAGGGAGAAGTCGTCAAGGTCATTCTCAGTAAAGGGAAGAAACCACCAGTAATCAAGATTGTCAAAGTCCCCTCCTTAATTGGCAAGAGTAAAAAGGAGGCAGAGGCAATTGTCTCGGATTTCGGCTTAAAGTTAATCATTGAAGGCGAAGAATATTCCGATTCCCTTCCGTTAGGATCTGTCCTGAAACAGACCCCGGAACCCGAAAAGAAGGTAAAAGAGGGAGATACCATAAGAGTCATCTTAAGCAAGGGGGAGTTAAAGCCGGTTGCCAAAGTGGTTGTTGTCCCCTCCTTAGTTGGCAGGAGGATGGAGGAGGCTCTTGAGGTTGCCTCCGATTTCGGCTTAAAGTTAATCATTGAAGGCGAAGAATATTCCCCAGAATATCCTGAGGGATTTATCCTGCGGCAAATCCCGAAAGCCGGAGAAGGATTAAAAGAAGGTGAAGCGATAAAAGTCATCCTAAGCAAAGAGGAAGAAATAAAAGCAATCACCATCCCATCCCTAATTGGGATGGATAAAAAAGAAGCGGTGAGGATAATCTCTAATTCCGGCTTAAAGATGGTTATTGAAGGTGAAGAGTATTCGGATAAGATTCCGGTTGGCGGAGTCATAAAACAAATTCCGGAGGCTGGCAGTAAGTTAAAGGAAGGAGAAGCGGTAAGGGTCATTTTAAGTAAAGGAAAGGAATTAGTCTTAATCCCTTCTTTAATCGGCAAGAATAGAAGAGAAGTAGAAAAGATATTATCCGATTTAAGCCTCAGATTAATTATTGAAGGAGAAGAATACTCCGAAGAAATCCCTCAAGGATTAGTCACAAAACAGATTCCGAAAGCCGGGGAAAACTTACCAAAAGGCGAGGCGGTAAGGGTCGTTTTGAGCAAAGGGAAGAAAGAAGTTAAGACTTTAAAGGAAGAGGCACCCATCTTCCCTCCCATACTTAAAAAGAGACCTTCCTGGATTCCGTTCGCTTTAATTGGTCTTTTCTTTATATTGGGTCTTGCCATCTATTTTGGTATCCGCTCATTCTCCAAGCAAAGACCCATTCCCGCCGTAGCCGAAAAATCAAAACCGGAAACCACCCTGGTTCCTTCAGTATCGCCACCAGAAACCACCCCCCTATCTATAAGAAGACCGCGACCGGAGACACTTGCCGCTCGGAAACCAAAACCTGAGACTATCCTGGCATCAAAACCCGAAACTATCGCCGCTGCCAAACTGAAACCTGAGACCATTCCTCCCCCCACCGAAAAACCAGAAACCATATCTACCCCGCTTTCGGAGAGCGGCGATAAGCCGATAGTCCCTTATGTAAAGGTTGAAGTGAAACCAAAGCCTGTTTATGTGCCAGTCCCAAAATATCCGGAGATGGCGATGCGAGCAAGAATTGAAGGCTCAACCGTAGTAAAGGCACTCTTAGAAACTGATGGCCGGGTAATTGATGTTCAGATTCTGAAATCCTCCGGAAATGATGCCCTTGATGATGCGGCACTCGCTGCTGCCCGTCAGGCTCGTTTCACACCAGCGAAGCAGAAGGATATGCCGGTAAGGGTCTGGGTCTCCATACCATTTAACTTCCGCCTTCCAAGATAGCAAATGAAACCACACCTCTCCCCGCGAATTAAATCAGAGATGGTATCAAGAGGTGAGGTGAAATGATTACCTTCACTCTTGTCTTTTTAATTCAATCGTTGCGTCCAATTCCTTATTATGACCCGGCCGGAAGAATGCCTTCTAATTTTGAGGATTACATCGCCACCCAGGTTAATGCGCCTTATACCGAAAGGCTTATATCTCGCTGCGTGGGCAATGGTCAAAATAACCGTCTAATTTTGATCTTTGTTAATAGTGGATTATATCCCGCCATCCAAAGTGAACTCACTACCTATCTTAATGACATCGCTAATGCTGGTTACTCCGCCAAGTTATTCACTATCTCCGGCGGTAGGCCGGGAAATCTCCGGCAGACCCTTCAGTCGCATCGCGACTCTGGTCTGGTTGGTGGTCTGATGATTGGTGATTTACCAATTGCCTGGTGGGAGGATAGTAATTACGGCGAAGACTATCCTTTGGAACTCTTCTTCACCGACCTTGATGGTATTTTTGCTGATAATGATGGCGACGGCAAATATGACTCCCATTCTGGCAACCGGGCACCAGAAATCTGGCTGGGTCGGCTCTATGCCTCGCGTTTCACTTATGACTCAGAGGAGAGGCTGATTAAGGCATATTTTAATCGCAACCACCTTTATCGGACGAATCAACTTCCTGTCCCACGCCGCGGTTTGGTCTATAATGAAGTCACTTGGTATCCCAATGACCATGGTATGAGTAATCTCTACTCTAATGTCACAATCTTCAATGATGCGAATATCACTACCGCCTACCATTACAAGAATCAGTTGCGCTATGGCTATGAGTTTATACATCTCATCGCCCATTCTTCACCTTGGGCCCATACCTTCTTTCTCGCTAACGACATCCCGGGCGGTGGTTCGGTATTTAGTTTTGAGATTCCAGCACTTGCGCCGAATGGAGCATTCTATTTTCTCAATGCCTGTATGTGTGCCCGATTCACGGAGGTGAATAATCTTGGCAACTGGTATCTCTTTGCCCAGCCTTGGGGCTTAGTAGTGATGGCTTCAACCCAATTGATGTATGGTATTAACGACCTCTCAGCTATCTACCGTGCCTTAAGTCGTGACTCCTGTTTTGGCGATGCCTTTCTCAAATGGCACAAGTCCAACTATTCGTCATTCCTGGGAACCTGCATCCTTGGTGACCCGACGCTTAAAGTGAACCGCTTTCGGAGGACGGCGACCAGCCGAACCAATCCACCGATTGTCCAAATTAACCCGTCCGCTTATCCAATAACCGCTCCCCTTCCCTGGACCGAATATATTATAGATACCTCCAACTTCACAAACGGCAATCCGGTCATCGGCTATTCCCAGGGCAGGGTTCGGATAGTCTTTGACTCGGGCCGGCGAGTTCGGTCGGATAACTATATGTCTTCATTTGACGGCTCCCGATTCACACCCCCGGAATCAATCGCCTGGCACGAATACTACGACTTCTTCTCCACTTGTTGCACGGATGCCAGTGGCAGGTTCTGGGTCGTATGGCAGAGTTTTCGGGATTATAGCACCTATGAGCACTTTCAATTATTCAGCTGCTACTACTACAACGGCACCTGGTCGTCAGTCCGCCGAGTCGGACCCCAGGCAGGTTATCACGATGTCCAACCCGCGCTGGCAGCCGGAGCCGGTGATACAGTCTGGTGCGCCTTCAAATCTTGGCGGAATGGACAGGCTGACATCTGGGTATCTTATGCAGTGAACGGCGGTAACTGGTCAACACCAGTGCAACTCACCACTGACTCCCTTGACCAAATAGACCCCTGCATTACTGTTGACCGGGAGAATCATCCCTGGGTATTCTGGACTTCTCAGGCGAATGGGAGATGGTCTATTCAAGGACGCAAGTATCACAATGGCTGGCGACCGATATTCAATCTTGATACGATTGGCAACAATAGTTCACCCCGTGCCGCATCTGATAGTAATGGCCGTATCTGGGTTATCTGGCATAAATGGCAGAATAATCAATCGGATATATATTACTCTTATTGTGAGGACTCCATTTGGTCTCCACCAGCACCTCTCACAACTGATTCTACTGATGATATCCTGCCCGATATTACTGGCACCCAAGACGGTCGAGTCTGGGCATGTTGGCAATCAAAAAGGAACGGTTTCTGGGACATTTATACTTCCTTCTACCATAATGGCTGGAGTAGACCCGAGCCTGTCACCTCAGATATCGCCAATGACTATGACCCAGCAATTTGTCCTGATCCCTCCGGTAACATCTGGATTACCTGGGCTTCGGATCGCCGCAACTACTGGAACATCTATGCCGCGGTAAGTCCTTCTACCAGCATTGCCACCCAATCAATTACTAAGTCAATTGGAATCGTTGTTACCCCAAACCCATTTTCTCGCCAGGTCACCTTCACCGGTCCCGAAGATTTTTCGGTTGAAATCTATTCAATTGACGGCAGAAGAAAGGTTCGGCTCAATGCCCGAAACCGGGTAGCAACCTGGACCCCTCACGAACTTCCCCATAGTATCTACCTCGCTCGCATCATTGGTCAACAAGCGAACTCAATCATCAAACTAATCCATATAAAATGAGAAAATAGGCAGAAAGAGGGAAGGTATTGCCAGCCAAAAGCAATATAATGGAGAGATAAAGTGAGAGTGACTATAAAACGGAGGAGATTTATGAAGAAATTGATATTTTTTATTCTAATTGCCGGTATAATACTGGCAATGCCGCCGCGTCCGGGATGGCGCGAAGGAACCAATGCCCCGGAGCCGGTCTTTCCACCTGGGGTAGAGGTGGCAGGAGAAAATAAACTTTTTGGTTTTCGGGAACTGGAAACAGTATGTATTCTAATGCAGTTTCCGGATAACCTTGCCGATACCATCCGCCGCTCGCCAGCAAGATTTGATTCAATGTTATACTCAACCAATGTCTATCGCAATCAGCCATACCGGCAGGGAAGTTTGAAAGACTACTTCTTTGAAAACTCTTATGGAACTTATACGGTGCGAGGCGGGATTGCGGGTAACCGCTGGTTCCTTTCCCAGTATAACTATTCCCGTTATTATGACGGCAATTATATGCTCACAACCGGCAGTCAACTGGCACGAGAGAATCTACAACAAGTTGACCAGTATGTTGACTTTCGGCAGTTTGATTTGAATCGCGACAACCGGATTGAAGCACTCTTTATGGTTCACGCTGGACCCGGTGGCGAGGACAATGGCAATGTTAACTGCTGTTGGTCGCATGCGATACCCGGTTTCACTTATACCACTAATGATGGAGTAACTATTTATGGGGTGACAAATGTGCCAGAAGTGAACCTCGTCACCCCAATTCGGGAGACGACACTCTGCTGTATCGGAGTGATGTGCCACGAATTAGGTCATTTAGTTGGTCTGCCTGACCTTTATGACCCAAGTCGCAATACCTGGGGTATTGGCTATTGGGGATTGATGGGATACGGGGCATGGGGTGCTGGTGGCAATACGCCATGGAGTCCATCCCATATGGAGGCTTGGAGTAAGGTAAGGGCAGGATTTGTCACACCCCAAATAATAACCCGCGACACCTTTAATCTGCGGATTGTTGATATTGAAACCAACCCTGTCGCCTATAAGGTTTGGCGAAATGGCCTCAATACCGATACCTGTTTTTATCTTGAAAACCGCAAGAATTGGGGATTTGATACACCTCTCCCTGGTTCCGGTCTATTGATTTGGCATATTGACCCGGCACAAGGGAGTTATCACAATATCGTAGATTTAGAAGAGGACAGCACATTCCATCTTGACCGCGGCAGTGGTGTTCGCCCTGACCCTCACATCTACCATCAGGAGTTAGGAGACACATCAGACCCTTTGCCCGGTATCTGGCAGAGATTAGTTTTTGATAATAATACGAAGCCAAACAGTCGGAATCGGGTAAATCAACCGACCAATGTTGGGATAAGAAACATTCGGATGGTTGGCGACACAGTCATCTGTGACATAACACTTGGGGCAACGGTAAAAGATGTTGGCGTCCTCACCATCAGTGCCCCGCGGGGAACGGTCGATTCCGGAACAGTTGTCACACCAGCCTGTTCTCTCTATAATTTCGGCACAACTACTGAAACCTATCGGGTGCGGATGAAAATTGGACAATTTTATGATACCACAGCAACCGTCACCAATCACAACCCAGTCTCCAAAGTTTACCTCACATTTCCCACCTGGACGGTTAGGGAACCCAGTGGAAATTATCCTGTTTCCTGTTCTACGGAATTAGTGGGTGATTTACAAGGAATCAATAATAAGCAAACCGATTCGGTAACCATACGCGGCGTCGTGGCAATCGCGGATGGAAGAAAGAAGATTGGTGATGGTTGGGTTATAAAACCCAATCCAACGAAAGGAAAGACCGATGTCTATTGCGACCTGCCCATCAAAAGCCTCGTCGTGCTTAAAGTCTATAATATCCTTGGTGAAATCATCTCACCCCCAAAAGTACAAATAAAAGAGAATGGAGAAAGTGGTAAGAGGTATTGGACAATTGAGAAATTACCCCCGGGAATTTATATATTGAGTTTTGAAACGAAAGAGTATAAGGATAGAAGAAAACTAATCGTCTTAGAGTAACTACAACTTACACTCCCGGCATCCCGTTAGAAATTGGCGGACGCAATTATATCCGCCATCTCTTTAACGAAATAAAACCTAATAAGGATATTAAAAGTAAAAGCCCACCGGACCCAAAAAGCACTGTGTTGATGGATGTCAAATCGCCTAAAAGTCCAATTGGAAAGACGGTTAAGATAAAGGCTAAATTATTAAAGAACTCCTTCGTAGAAAAAATCCGGCCCCTAATATATTCCGGCACCTCTTCGTGGAGAATTGTATTTTGACAGATCGTTATCACCGAAAAGAGAATTCCCGCAACAATTCCCACAAAGACGATGAACCAGATTTTTATTAAGAAACTGCCGAAGAGGAATAAGAAGGATAAGGTTATGAAACTGTAAATGACTAGTAATTTCTTATTTATGTTAGGTCTCACTAATCCGGTTAAAAAACTCCCCAATATCATCCCAATTGCCAAAATTCCGGCAAAGATTCCTACCCCTCCCGTTCCTAATCTCAAAACCTGCTGAATTAAAAAGATTAGAATGGCATAAGAGAAACTGGCGACTGCGGAAATGATAAAGATTGAAACGATAACAAATAGGACTATCTTCTCCCGAAATAGGTAATAGATGAGTTCCCTAATCTTCCCAAAGAAATCCTTAAATCCAAGGATAAGATCTTCCCTAAGAGATACCCTATGCACCATCTTTTTTCCTCCTACCTGATTTTCAAAAGATCCATTCTTAAAATTTATTCCCCAGACTAAACTTCCGGCTGTAAAATGGGTTAGGGCATTCAAAAAGAATCCCAATCGCCAGCCCGTCC
>JBBIHO010000088.1:0-7471 GCA_037446935.1 Caldifarciminota bacterium
AACGGTTATCCGCATATCCTCATCTTTTAAGATTCCTAAATTGGGTGTTAGGGTAGTAAAGGGATAGGGAGCAATCTTCGGTGAGGCTCTTGTGAGTGAAGAGAGGAGGGTAGATTTTCCGGCATTGGGAAGTCCGACAATTCCGATATCCGCAATGAGCCGAAGGATAATTCTTAAACTCCTCCTCTCTCCTTCTTTTCCCTTTTCTCTAATCCTAGGTGCCTGGTAGGTTGGGCTCTTAAAATGGGTATTACCCCTGCCTCCTTTGCCGCCTTTTGCTACCAAGAGAATTTCCTTATCTTTCAGAATCGAGCCTAGATAGGAACCGGTTAAGGCATCATAGACATCAACTCCTAAGGGAACCGGAATAAAAATGTCTTCCCCTTTTTTACCATGCCGGTTCTTTCCCTTTCCATGTTCCCCTTTTTTCGCTTTATAACTCTTTCGGTATTCTAAGTCAGCAAGGGTATCTAAATTGGAATTACCAATGAGATAACAAGAGCCGCCGTCACCACCATCGCCGCCGTCTGGACCACCTTTTGGCACAAATCTCTCCCGGCGAAAAGAGATACACCCATCCCCACCATCTCCAGCCTTTACCTCAATTATTGCTTCATCAACAAACTTCATTTCAGTTTTTCTTTTAATGCCCTCTCCACCTGTCTCGGAACAAAATTTTTTATGCATCCACCCAGGGAGGCAATCTCTTTTACCAGACTGGCGGAGAGGAAGATAAATTCCTGAGAGGGTAGAAGAAAGATTGTTTCAATATCTGGTGCCATCTTCCGATTGGTGAGTGCCATCTGGAATTCGTAATCAAAGTCCGCGACCGCCCTTATTCCACGGATTACCGCCATTGCCCCTTTCTCCTTGACAAAGTCAACCAATAAACCATCAAAAGGATAGACCTCAATACCTTTCATTCCAGCAGTTACCTCTTTTACCAGTTCCACCCTCTCTTTCAATGAGAAGATAAGTCCTTTCTCTTTCCTTTTGGCGACGCCGATTATCACAATATCAAATAATTTCTGGGCTCTTTTAATTATATCAAGATGCCCATTGGTTATCGGGTCAAAACTTCCTGGATAGACTACCTTTCGCATCTTCCCTCCTTACCAAAAATGTTATCTGGGTTTCGCCATAAACCTTCTTTTTTATAATCTCTAAGTTTTCCGGCAGTAAGAAAGCCTCCTTTTTGTGATGTTCGGCAATAATCATCCCTTCCTTAGAAAGCAGATGAAGTTCCATAATCCTCCGGATGGTCTTTTCCACCAATCCCATTAGATAAGGTGGGTCTAAGAAGATTAAGTCAAACTCTTCGCCCTTTAACTGAGCGAGTGCCTTAAAGACATCCATCCTTAATGGATAGGCAAATTTTAATCCTTTAATATTCTCTAAGAGATAGGAGAAGTTTCGCTTTTCATTCTCAACAAAATAAACCTCTTTTGCTTCCCGGGAGAGTGCCTCAATCCCCATTGCCCCGGGACCACAGAAGAGGTCTAAGACCCGGCTTCCTTTCACCCTTTCCCCCAAGGAATTAAATATTGCCAATTTTGCCATCTTCTTCGTTGGTCTTATCTTCCCTTTTGGATATTTTAGCCTTCTACCTTTAAGTTCACCGCCGGTAATAAACACTAAATAGAATAAGAGAAAAAGGAGATATGTCAATATTTTAATATTGACAGAAGAAAATTTAACTTTATGATGATTATATGAAGAGGTTTATTCAATTTTTAATCCTCCCTTATTTAGTCTTTGCTATATATGACTGGGATTCAATCAACATAAATAAATGGCGGTGCCCCCTCTATAATGATGGGAGATGGGGATGAATCCTTCTCCGGTTTTGGATGGTCCGGGTGGATACTGGCCCTGTCCGAAAAAAACTATTATATCTTTGGCGCCGGGGTGTGGATTGGCTGTATTGACCAAGAGGAGACACTCGTTACGATTGGTTACGACCTGAATTCCCAAGCGACCGAATTTAACCCGACACTCGGTCGCTACTTACGAAGAAAGGGAGGAAACGGTCCAGAGGTGAGGATTTACAAACATCCAGGAGATTGGCCGCCTCCGAGAGATTGGTTTTCCAATGGCACCAATAGCACCCTTGGCCGATATGGATTTATGGTGCTGTTTTTCTGATTCTGACCCGAGGAGGCATAGTCCAGAGAATACGCGACCGATTGGCATTGATATCCGCTTAACCATTTATGGTTTTAAGATTTTGTATGCGCAGGATTTCTTCTTCCTAAAATATGATTTGACGAATATTAACCTGCATCCAATTCAGGATATCTATTTTGGAATAGTCTTAGATGCTGATGTTGGTTATTGGAGAGATGACCTTACCGGATTAATCCTGAATAAGGTTTTTAGAATTGGTTCCGATACAATCAGGATAAAGAATACCGCTTTTATATATGATTACGATAACATAGAAAGACCGGATAGATATTGGCAAGGCGGAACTCCCGGAGCAGTAGCGATAAGGCTCCTTTCGGCTCCTTATGGGTTGAATCTGAGTGCTTTCAAAACTTATATAGCAGGAGAGTCATCAAGTTCTGATAGAAGCAAATATCTAATGTTTGCCGGCTATAACTGGTGGCAACATCCTCATCCTTATGCCCCTTATGACAGTATCGACTCCTTACCTGATGATAAGAAATTTCTTATGTCCTCGGTCCTTTTACCCTTTTGCCTTGCTCTACTGCTACTTTTTATTATGCGGTGATTGGTTCACCTTTCGGTGATTCCGGAGAAGTGGGACCAAAAAGTGATACGACCGAACTTGTCTGGCGGTGCCGGCTGGCAAATTTAGTATTTCAGGAGAAATTACTTGATAAAAAGGGAAAAATAAGAAGGATATACTTTCTTCGGAAATAAGTATCTATCCCAATCTCTTCCGCACCACCTCGCTTATCACCTCAGAGTTAAATCAAAATATAGAGGTTAAGATATATAATGTTACTGGTAGATTGGTTGGTTCACTTTCGGGAAGGACTCCTCTTTTTTGGAACGGAAGGAACGAGCGGGGCAGGATTCTACCCGCCGGAGTTTATTTCTTGAAAGTTAGTAGCGAGAGAAAGCAAGGGGTGTTTAAGGTTATATTTTTAAGGTAAAAGGAGGAACTATGAGATACCTTCTATGTCTTTTAATAATAAGGAGTATCCTAACAGATAGGGTAAATCTTTCGGCAAAGGCTTCGGTTTTGATTGGTGATGTGGATACGGTTGGCTTTACTTATTACGATTGGCAACTTAATGCCCATCCTTATCGCATGATTGTAAATGACCCGCGGTATGGTATCCATGTCACCTAGATGGCTTCATTAACTCCCCAACCCGGTTGGCCGGATCGGCATATGGGTTATAACTTCTATGACCTTACAACTCGCCAGTGGCTTGGTCCAGTAAATGTCTTTCCTTTTCCGAACCGGTTTCGGCAATCTCCATATCCTTCCCTCCGGGGAGGTGGTAGTCAGTGCTCACGGTATTCCGCCGGGAAGCACAACTCTCAGGCCAGTTGTTGGCAAAGATGTCCATCCCGGAGCAGGAGTCTTTCCTGAGATTTGTGAAGGACCGGAAAATTATCTTTGGCCACCGATATCGGTGACTAATAATGGCTGGATACACTGTGCGATGATTGAGGGAACTACTCAAGACGACCTTTACTATTCAAAGATTCGGGAATGGTGCCGCTGGACCAACCCAATCCCTATCGCTTCGGAGATTGGTGGACCTTCTCATAATATCACCTCCTCCTTAAATTCCAACCGGGTTCTTCTGATGTGGACATGGCCCGAAAGGCCAATTTACACCGCATTTTAAAGGATTTCTACCAACGGCGGGGATACCTGGAGTGATATAATCAATCTTCCTTTTCCGCCTGCCTTCTCTCCTGGTTCAGAAACAATTGCCTCTTTTTATCACCTCTATCCCTTCTTTGACCGAGATGATACTCTTCACTTTGTGGCATCGCTCTTCCCGATTATTCGCGACACCATTTTGCCATCCCTTGCTGAGATATGGCACTACTGCCGCGCAAATGACCCTCCCTGGTCAAGGATACGAAGAGCCGAGCCGGAATCAATCGTTGCCCCGGTTGGTATTGGTGCGATATTTGCTACAAGACCAACCATTGGACAGAATCCCAACACCGGTGAATTGGTATGTGTCTGGGAGGAGTTTGTTGCCTCAAACCAGGAACCGACAACCCAAGTTCTAAGATGTGCAATCTGGGCCTGCGCCTCCACTGATAATGGAAATACATGGCTTCCTCCGGTCGTTTTAACCGACACCCTCTCAACAGTCTCTTTCCGTTTTCCTTGTGTTAAGGTCCCACTCCGTGGTCTTCTTGGTATCTCAGAGAGTAGAATGGATTTTACCAAAGCCCTCTCAATCTCCCCTAATCCTTTCTTCAAATCCGCAGGATTATCCATCAACCTCCCGAAAGGAATTACAAGCCTCATTATCTATGATGTCGGTAGTAAACTGGTTAAGAGATTTAGTCGGTTAGAAAGTGGAAAACTAACCTGGGATGGTAGAGATGAAAAAGGAGAGGAACTGCCAAAGGGTATCTATTTCTTAAAGTTCAGTAAGGAGGGATTATTTATAACGAAAAAGGCAATTCTTTCCGATTAAATAATGGCGCGTGCATAAATATTTGACCTCCCTTTATCGGAGACTTATTTTAATTAGGGAGGGGGAATGATTATATTTTTCTTCTTTGCCTTAATAGAAACTTCCTCAAAGACCAGACTATTTGATTTAGACCAAGGCTCCATTACGCACGATACCGGAAACTGTAAACTGTCGCTCGACGCTTGGGGACACATTCTTAATTTCCGCTATCCGCGCATGAGTGCCAATTGGCTCTTCTTTGGCGGGATAGCGGTTGGAAATTCCCGAACCTATGTTGCTGATGCCTTCTCTCCGGAAAGTGATTTCCAAATAGTTGATAGTTTTCGCCGTGTTAATCGCCTTAGATTGCAAGAATATAAACTCATAATTGACGATTCAAACCACCCCACACCGAAAAATATAGAGATTGAACAATACAGCGTAGCATCACCTTTTCCCGCCTATGATGACGGTGTAATAATTGAGTATATATTCACCAACAAAGGAACAACACCCATAGAGAATTTATATGCCGGTATCTTTATGGACTGGGACTTAGGTACTCCAAATCCAAACCGCGCTGGCACCGATACGATAAGAAGGACTCCCTGGATGCGGCAAAGAGCGACTGACAACCCAACGGTTGGAACAACAATTCTTTATCCTTATTCCTGGGCAAATCTCTACTGCACCGACCCCGACTCCTTTGTCTATCCATTTCCGGAAATGCCCGATTCCATAAAATATAAAATTATCTCCGGTCTTATGAGAAAGTATGCTTCAACGAGAGACTATGACTGGTCAACTTGTGCCTCGGTCGGTCCTTTCACCTTAGCACCCCATGCCCGCTAAATTTGTGCCTTTGCCATTTTAGGAGGGATGAGTCTTGCCAACTTCTATGAGAATTCCGATTCTCTGCAATCTTTCTATAATCAATATCTGACGATTAAAGAAAGAAAGGGAAAGAAAAACCTACTCCTTAAGATATTTCCCAATCCATTTAATAAGCGAGGTTCAACAATTTTAGTGCTGCCGAAGAAAGAATTCTTCTCCCTTTCTCTTTACAATGCCACTGGTAGATTGGTAGAAAACCTCTATTCCGATGAAGGAGTTTCTTATGTTGGGAAATTAGATAAGAAATATCGGAGTGGGGTTTACATCCTGCGATTGGAAGAAACCGAGACAAGAGGGACTTGGAAGGTAATAATTGCTATGTAGAGAATAAATCCTCCTCTTGACCTGGCAAAGATTTTTCGTATAATCCAGATACGACGATCATATCGTGCGGGAGCGACCGTTTTTAAGAAAACGATGCCTCCCATAAAAGTGACCGCACCCGGTGATGGCGCCATCGTCTAGTCTGGCCTAGGACACCAGGTTCTCAACCTGGGAACCGGGGTTCAAATCCCCGTGGCGCCATAAAGGTCATAGTAAGAAGCGGCGGTTATCCTTATTGGATAAATCTCACCCACCTTTAATCGCCCATTCTTTATCAATACCCTACCATCAATCTCCGGGCAATCACGATAGGTCCTGCCAATATACCTATATTTTCCTTTATCTTCTCTATCAATCAAAACCGCCATCTCCCTGCTAACAAAAGTTAAGAGTCTTTGGCAAGAAATCTCCCGCTGGCAAAGCATCAAAGCCTTTTCCCTTTCTTTTTTAATCCGGTAGGGGATTTGAGAGGAAAGCGAATAGGCAGATGTTCCTCTCTCCTGACTGTAAAGAAAGCAACCGATATGGTCAAATTTTGTCTCCTTCACAAAATCTAAAAGGAGGGAGAAATCCTTTTCGCTCTCCCCTGGAAAACCAACGATAAAAGTTGTCCGGATTACCATCTCCGGTATATCTTTCAATTTAGCAATTATTCTCTCTATATCCTTTCTTCCATATCCCCTTCTCATCAAGGATAAGATTCTATCCGATATATGCTGGAGAGGTAAATCAATATATCTTAGAACCTTCGGCTCAGATTTTATCACATCTAATAGTTCCGGATAGATATGGGCAGGATGGGTATAAAGGACTCTTATCCATTCAATTCCTCTAACCTTTGCCAATTCTTTTAAGAGGCGGTGAAGTGAAGGGGAAGAATAGATATCCGTTCCATAAAGGGTAGAATCCTGAGAGACCAAAATTATCTCCTTGATTCCCATTCTGGAAATTTCTCTCGCCTCTTTTATAATATCTGCCATTGGCCGGGAGCGATAATTTCCACGAATATAAGGAATCCGACAGTAGGCACAAAAATTAGAACACCCCTCAGAGATTTTCAAATAGGCATAAGAAGAAGTTTGTAGGTATCTTTCATAAGACAAATATTCCGGCTTCTCCTTATAGATAATCTTTATATCACTACTTAAAATATCTGAGATATAAGGGATATAATCAAGACCAATAAAATAATCAACCTCCGGAAATCTCTTTATCAGTCCCTCCCGCATCTCCTGAACCAGACAGCCAAAGACAACAATCCTTTTTATTTTCCCCTTCTTCTTTAAGGCAATCAGTTCCCTTATCTTCTGATATGCCTCTCGCCTTGCCTTTTTGATAAAGGCGCAGGTTGTAAGGATAGCGATTTCTGATTTCTCAACTTCCTTTGTAAGTTCCGCCCCACCTTTTAAGAGATTTGCCAGGATTGCTTCCGAATCAATGAAATTCTTGGGACAGCCTAAGAAGATAAGGGATACCTTCACATCTCTTTATCCGATATATTATTTAAGTTTTCTTCCCAGTCAAGATTACCCAGGCAGGATTCTTTTATTGAATAAGGTTATCTTTTACCGAATCACCTTTCGTCCGCCAAAACTCTCCTTTGTTCAATTTTTAATTGTTCTTTAAGATTA
>JBBIHO010000089.1:0-6887 GCA_037446935.1 Caldifarciminota bacterium
AATAAAGATGAAACGGATAAGTGGTTACCGGGAGCTAAGTCTTTTGTCCTTGACAACAGAGAGGAGGAGTTTATGCCAGTAAAGATTGGAATAAATGGCTTTGGTAGAATCGGCAGAGCCATTTTAAGAATTGGGTATAAGGAGAAGGATTTAGATTTTGTTGCCGTAAACGATATCACCGATGCGAAAACCTTAGCCCATCTCTATAAATATGACTCGGTCCACGGAAGACTAAAAGAGGATGTTTCCGCAACCGATAACTCTATAATCATCGCCGGAAAGGAAGTTAAGGTCTTAAAGGAGTTGGAGCCGAAGAATCTCAAATGGCAGGATTTTGGAATAGACTTCGTAATTGAGGCAAGTGGTAAGTTTACAAAATACGAGGAGTGCCTGAATCATATAAATAATGGAGCAAAGAAGGTTATCCTCACTGCCCCGCCAAAGGATAAGGAAAAGGTGAAGTCAATCGTGATGGGAGTGAATGAAGATATATATAACCCGAAAGAAGACCAGATAATCTCCTGCGCCTCCTGCACAACAAATTGCGTTGTGCCGGTTGCCAAGGTTATCCACGATAACTTCAAGATAAAGAAGGGATATATGACGACGATTCACGCCTATACGAATGACCAGCGGATTTTGGATGCCCCCCATAAGGATTTAAGAAGGGCAAGGGCATGTTCTCTTTCTATGATACCGACCTCTACCGGCGCGGCAAGGTTGATTGGTGTGGTATATCCGGAATTAAAAGGGAAGATTGATGGCATCTCAATCCGGGTGCCAGTTGCCGATGTCTCTCTGGTTGACCTCTCCTGCGAGGTTGAAAAGGAGACAACAAAAGAGGAGGTTAATGAGGCATTCCGGAAGGCGTGTGCCGGTCCGATGAAAAGATATATCCAGTATGTTACCGAACCACTGGTCTCTACTGATTTTATCGGGTCTCCTTACTCGGCAATCTTTGACAGTGAGCTGACAACGGTGATTGATAAGACATTGGTTAAGGTCTTTGCCTGGTATGATAATGAATGGGGATATGCCTGTCGGGTGATTGATTTTATCAAGTATATTATGGAAAAAGGTTGGTGAGTTTATGAGGACGATAAGTCTCAGAGAATTGGCAGTAAAAGATAAGAAGGTGTTTTTAAGGGTTGATTTCAATTGCCCCCTGGATGAGAAAGGGAATATAACCGATGATACAAGGATTCGTGCTTCCCTGCCAACGATTGAATATATCTTAAAAGAAGGTGGTATTCCAATAATTGCCTCCCATCTTGGCAAGCCAAAAGGGAAATTTGACCCGAAATATAGTCTCGCACCAGTTAGAGAAAGATTGTCAAAACTCATTTCAAGAGAAGTGATTCTTACCCCTGATTGCATCGGAGAGGAGACGGAAAAGATAATTCGCAATTCAAAGGTTGGTGATATTATTCTCTTAGAAAATCTCCGCTTCCATCCCGAAGAAGAGAGAAATGATTTGGAGTTCGCCAAAAGTTTGAAGAAACTTGCTGACTTATATGTGAATGATGCCTTCGGTTGTGTCCATCGTGCCCACGCCTCGGTTGAGGCACTTCCTAAATTATTCTCAAACCCGGCTTGTGGCTTCTTGCTGGAAAAGGAGATAAGATACCTCAGTTCCCTTATCTCTTCTCCAGTTAAGCCATTTATCGCAATCATCGGCGGGGCAAAGATTTCGGACAAATTGGGTGTGATAAAAAACCTCCTGAAAAAGGTTGATTCTATCTTAATCGGCGGCGGCGTTGCCTTCAACTTTATCAAAGCGCTTGGCTATGAGATTGGGAATTCCGTCTTTGAGCCGGATAAGTTAGAAGAGGCAAAAGAACTTTTAAGAGAAGCGAAGATTAAAATCCCTTTTGATTTTCTCGTTGCTTCAGAAATCTCCGCGACCGCGGAGACAAAATTGGTGAGGGCGGATAGTATCCCAATGAATTGGATTGGGGTTGATATTGGTGAGGAGACGATAAAGGAATATATAAGCATCTTAAAGGATGCGAAGACAATTGTCTGGGCAGGACCACTCGGAATCTTTGAGATAGAGGGATTCTCAAAGGGGACAAAAGAGATTGGTTATGCAGTAGCGGAGGCAACCGAAAGGCAAGCGACAACGGTTGTTGGCGGTGGCGATACCGCAGGGGCAATAAATAAGTTTGGTCTGGCAGAAAAGATTAGCCATATCTCAACCGGTGGTGGGGCAAGTTTAGAATTCTTGGAAGGAAGGAAACTACCAGGAATCGCCTCTTTAGAAAGATAAGATATGAAAATACCACTCATTGCTGGCAATTGGAAGATGAATAAAACACCAAAGGAGGCAAAGGCGCTGGCAAATGAATTAAAAGAGAGGTTAGTTGATATTAAGGATAGAGAGATTCTCATCTGCCCACCTTTCACATCTTTGGCAATCGTTGCCGAAGTGATTGAAAACTCCAATATTAAACTCGGTGCCCAGAATATGCACTACGAACTGAAAGGTGCCTATACCGGTGAAATCTCCCCCGAATTTCTCTTAGAGATTGGTTGCCAATATGTGATAATCGGTCATTCGGAAAGAAGGGAACATTTTAAGGAAGACGATGAGTTATTAAATAAGAAACTAAAAACCGCCTTAAATACTAAACTTTTTCCCATCTTCTGTGTTGGCGAGAAACTTGCCGAAAGAGAAAGTGGTGAGACATTTAAGGTGATTGAAAGTCAGATTAAAAGGGGATTGGATGGAATAAAAGAGGGGATGGAGAGAATAACAATTGCCTATGAGCCGGTCTGGGCAATCGGCACCGGTAAAAATGCAACACCAGAGCAGGCGGAAGAAGTCCATAAATTTATAAGAGACCTTATCAAAGAAAAATATGGCAGAGATATTGCCCAGAATATGAGAATAATCTACGGGGGAAGCGTCACCCAAGAAAATATTGATTCCTTAATGGCAAAAGAGGAGATTGATGGCGTCTTGGTCGGCGGGGCGAGCCTCGCAGCCGAATCATTTGAAAGGATAGTGAGATTCCGCTATTAACTTGCCGCCCTTCCTCAAACTGCTTGACAAGAGTATTTATTTTGGCATAATATAAATATAATGATGGAGGTAAAATGATTGGCGCAATTATTGGCGGTTTCACAATTTTAGGTGCCCTTTTAACAATCGCCGCTTTCGTTACCGACAGAGGCATCAAAAAGTTGATTAGGGAACTCCACAAAGACACGCAGGAACCACTTTCAAAGATGGATGAGCGGGCAGAGGAGAGGCGTCGGGAGGTGGTTCAGATTCTGGAAAGACTGGGCGGAGTGAAAACTTGAACCATCTTAAAAAGTTAACATCACTCAGAAAATAGTCTATAATTATAGAGGGAGGAAAGATGAACGAAGAAAATAAAAGAACCGTTAATATAATGAAAACCATAGAATGCTTTTCAATATGTGTGCGCCGAAAGACAAACAGTGGGAAAATGTTTGGAATGATAATAAAGAAGCCTTAAAACTCTTCTGCTTTTATGCATTCGGAGGGAGATTCGGAGCTCCTAAATCCTTTTCGTTGATTGCTGTTCACTTGATAGAAGAAAAATACAACAAGAAAGATTCCGCAAGGGAAATTTGGAGGGAATTTAAGGAGATATTTGAAAGGGTGAATGAAAAGAACAATCCTTTGAGAAAAGAAGGAAAGAATGAACGGTCAATGAGAGAGATAGATTTTAAAGAGGTATTTGAGAAATTAGAAGCCGGAGAGGTAAAATATGCGTTCAACACATTAAAACGAATTCGCGGCGTCGGTCATAAAATTGCTGCCTACTTTTTAGGAGATGCGGTTGCCTTCTTGGACCTGAAAAAGAAATTGGATAATCTAACAGAAAATGAGAGAATTAAAAAAATATTGTTTCCTCCAGCCAATAGATAATTGGTTAAGCATTATCGGTGATGCGTTAGGGTTAAATAAGGGTCCAGAAGATGATGAAGAAAAAGAGGAAGTGTTATCAATTTTTAGGGAATTACCAAAGAAACCACCCAAGAAGGATGATAGATATTTAATCTATAATATCTGCAAAATCTGTCTTGAGAATGAGATAGACCCGCTAAGGTTTAATCAGGGTGCCTGGTATTTCGCAAGTCAGATTGCAGGAGAGGAGAAATATCTCCGCAAACTTTTGGACGAAGGACATTCAGCCTTGCTTAACTCTGCCTCCCGCTTTTCTTCCATTCCTGGTTATTCTATAGACATTGAGAAGATTAAAGAAAGGTTAAAAGTTAAAAGATACTCACGGTGTTAATTTGGAAGAATCGGGGTAGTAGACCATAACTACTCTTTTAATCTTATCCTGGCATCTAATGCCAATCCCCCTTTATTTTCTTCAAAGACAACAAAGGGGTTGATGTCAATCTCTTCAAAATAACCATCAAAATCACAAACCAACTGTGATAATCTCTCTAAGACCTCAACTATCTTCTCAATGTCTGAAGGCGCTTCCCCCCGAAAACCCTTCAATATTGGATAACTCCTTATCTCCCTGACCATCGTCCTCGCTGAAAGTTCTCTAATTGGGGCAACCCGGAATGAGACATCCTTAAATACCTCAACATAAGTCCCACCCATCCCAAACATTAAGAGAGGACCAAACTGAGGGTCAAACTTCATTCCAATGATTACCTCCTTGCCACCCCTTATCATCTTCTGAACCAAAACCCCAAGAATCTCAGCACCTGGCTGGTTATTCTTCACATTTCGGATGAGCCCCTCATAGGCAGTTTTTAACTCTTCACTATCTTTTATATTAAGAATTACACCCCCGACATCAAATTTATGAATCACTTGGGGAGAGACAATCTTTAAGACCACAGGATAACCAATCTCTTCGGAAAAGACGCAAGCCTCGGATAATGATTTAACCAAAGAGAAAGGCGCCACCGGAATTCGGTAAGCGGAAAGGAGTGAATAGGCATAAGGTTCTAAAAGCCAGGTCTCCCTCTTCTCCTTTGCCTTCTTAATAATTTCCCTAACCTTCTCTTTATCAACATCGGAGAAGATTTTCACCTCAGTCCTTGGTCGGTTCAGCCATTCCCCATATTCACCGAGAACCGAAAGCACCTTTGCCGCCACCTCTGGAAAACGATAATTAGGCACCCTCTCCTTTTCTAATTCCTTTGCAACCTCTTCGTATCTCTCTAAGGAAAGGATAGAGCCGAGGATTGTTTTATCACTCGTCGGAGCAATCTCCGCAATTGCCCTGGCAATTTCTATTGTCTCCGCCATTAAGGTTGGTGTCCAGGTAGCAATAACAGCGGAAATCTCATCATCTTCTAAGATAATTTTTAATGCGGTGGCATATCTTTTAACATCCGCATCACCAATCACATCCAATGGATTTCCGATGGAGGCGGTTGGCGGTAGAACTGCCCGCAACTTATTATTTGTCTCTTCCTTAAAGGAAGGCAAGAGAAGCCCCTGTCGGATACAGGCATCGGTCGTCATTATTGCAATGCCACCAGCATTTGAGAGAATCGCTACCTTCTTACTCTTAGGAATTGGTTGGAGGGAGAATGCCTTCGCACATTCAAATAGTTCGTTTAAGTTATCCAGTCTGATTATTCCGCACTGGTTAAAGAAGGCATCGTATGCAACATCGGACCCAGCCAGAGCACCAGTATGGGAAGATGCCGCCTTTGCTCCCTCCTGAGTCCTTCCAGATTTTATTGCTAAAATTGGCTTCTTTAACTCATCGGTAATCTCCCGGGCAATTTTTAAAAAGGAACGGGGGTCTTTTAAGTCTTCCAAATATAAGAGAATTACCTTTGTTGTTGGGTCGTCTCGCAAATAGAGGAGGAGTTCATTCTCACCAATATCCGCCTTATTACCAATTGAGATGAATTTTGATAGACCAATCTCTTCCGCTTCGCAATATTCTAAGGCGGCACCCCCAACCGCACCACTCTGCGAAATAAAGGCAATATTTCCAGAAAGGGGCATTATTCTGCCGAATGTCGCATTTAGTCTTACCGCCGGGTGGGTATTTATTATCCCGAAGCAATTGGGACCGATTATGGCGATATTATACTTATCCGCAATCTCCTTCACCCTCTTTTCTAAAAGGGCACCCTTCTCACCAATCTCCTTAAAGCCAGCAGTTATAATGATTGCCCCTTTCACCCCTTTCTGACCACACTCTTCCATAACTACTGGCACTTCCCGTGCCGGGACGATGATTATTGCTAAATCAACTGGGTCCGGTATCTTATTTACCGAAGGATAAGCCTTCACCCCGAGGATGCTTCCAGCCCGAAGATTTACCGGATAGACAACACCCTGAAAACCATTAAAGAGGATATTGGCAAAGGTTGCCCTACCAAGACTCCCTTCCCTTGCCGAGGCACCAATCACCGCAACCGAAGAAGGGGAGAAGATATACCTTAAATTCTCTCCTTTCATATCCTCAAATTATCTCTAAACCTTGATTTTCGCCAAATTTTGCGAAGGCAATATTCGGGTCGTGTTCAAAACACATAATCCATCTCTCCTCTCTTGCCTGTTTAAGCAGTCGCTCTTTTTCTTTCATCGTAGTCAGAGGAAAGAGGTCATAACCCATTACATAAGGTATATTCAAATGGGAAGTGGTTGGAATTAAATCCCCCCAATAGACAAGTTTCCCCTCCCCAGAATTAATAAGAACAATTTGATGTCCTGGGGTATGACCACCGGTGAGGAGAACTTCTATCCCATTCGTAATTTCATAATTCCCTTCAATCAGATTGAGATTCCCTTCAAGGAGGGGCAGGAAGTTCTCTCTTAGATAACTCGCTTTGGAGCGAACATCAGGGTTATTAGCGATTTCCCATTCTTGTCTCTGGATGAAATATTTTGCCTTTGGGAACTTGGGCAAAATTTTACCCCC
>JBBIHO010000089.1:6906-7464 GCA_037446935.1 Caldifarciminota bacterium
GCGTGGTCAAAATGGAGATGGGTATTGATTACAATACCAATATCCTCCGGTGTAATTCCCAATTCCTTCAGAGAATTACAGAGCGAGAATGATTTGTCAACCCAGTAGATATCAGCAAACTTCTCGTTAAATTTATCACCGATGCCGGTATCAACCAAGATGAGTTCATTTGGCGTCTTTATTAAGAGGGTGCGCAAGGATAGTTTTATGCGGTTTCTCTCATCAGCGGGATTGGTCTTCTCCCAAAAGACCTTGGGAACCGTGCCAAACATCGCCCCACCATCAAGGGCAAAATAGCCATCAAGGAGGGGGCAGATCTCAAAACTTCCTAATTTCATAAAGGAAGATATTTTATAATAAATCTACCCAAAGTCAAGTTTGTAGCAATTCGTTTCATCTTCTCTCTTTGCACCATCTGAATTTTGCTATTGACAGAATATAAAAAATGTGCTATACTTAATAGAAAGGAGGAAGTATGTCAAAATACCCCCATTCCTTTTAACCATATTCTCATTTGGATTTGCCTCTGATGAGGCAGGTAGCGGTCGCATTTATGCA
>JBBIHO010000090.1:0-7414 GCA_037446935.1 Caldifarciminota bacterium
GTAAGCCTTCCCAGGCGCATATCTAAGATGGAATGTGCCTGCATTCCACTCAACTTAAACTCCTTCATTAACTTCTTTCGAGCTGTATCATTATCCTTTGCCTGCTTGATGATTTTTATAACCCTTTCAATGTTATTAAGGCATATCTTGAAACCTTCTAAGATATGCGCCTTCTCTTCCGCCTTCCTTAATAGGAATTTACACTTCCGGACAAATGTGAGATGACGGAAGGTAAGAAAGCCCTCTAACATCTCCTTTAGATTGAAAACCTTCGGCACATTCTCTTTTAGGGCAAGGAAGATTATGCCAAATGTCTCTTCTAAGGATGTGAATTGATAGAGGTGATTTAATATCACCTCTTTGGCGGTATCCCGTTTCAAATCAATGACGATTCTAATCCCATCCTTATCCGATTCGTCCCTCAAATCAGAAACCCCTTCAATCTTCTTCTCCTTTACCAGTTGCGCAATCCTTTCAATGAGATTCGCCTTATTCACCTGATAGGGAATTTCGGTAATCACAATCCTTTCCCTGCCACCTTTCGCCTCTTCAAATTTTACCCTTCCCCGGATAATAATCCTACCCCTTCCGGTGCGGTATGCCTCTTTAATCCCCTCATCACCAATGATTAAACCACCCGTTGGGAAATCCGGTCCCTTTATATATTTCATCAACTCATCAACTGATAAATCCGGGTTATCAATTAAGGCGCATAAACCATCAATCACTTCCGAAAAGTTATGCGGTGGAATGTTGGTTGCCATTCCAACTGCAATCCCAGAGGCACCGTTTATCAGGAGATTCGGAAAGGTAGCGGGCAGAACCACCGGTTCCTGTAACCGACGGTCAAAGTTTGGGGTAAAATCTACGGTATCCTTATCTAAGTCATTGAGTAGATTCATTGCCAGCGGTGTGAGCCTTGCCTCGGTATAACGATAAGCGGCGGGTGCGTCGCCATCAATGGAACCGAAATTCCCTTGTCCATCAATGAGTGGCAAACGGAGAGAGAAATCCTGCGCCATCCGGACTAAGGCATCATAGACTGCCAAATCACCGTGGGGATGATATTTGCCTAAGACATCACCAACAACCGTGGCGCATTTCTTATAAGGTCTGCCCGGAAATAACCCTAATTCATACATTGAATAAAGGATTCGTCGTTGAACTGGTTTCAGACCATCGCGGATATCCGGAAGCGCCCGACCAACAATGACCGACATCGCATAATCTAAATATGACTTCCTTACCTCATCTTCAATATAGACCGGAATTTCCTGTCGCATAGTTTAATTATATTTGAGAAATGGCGATTGTCAACCCGGAAATAAGCGGTGAGAGGGATGAGGGCTTGACCCCCACTTCTTAGTTATTGCTAACCCTCTCTCTTTCAACCTACTGCCACTCAATCTCCTTTCACCACTCACATCGTGCGGAGCGTAGCGACCGTGAAAATCTGTCGCAATCCACCATCTGTGGATGCGATATTCTTTAAGAACCTTTTATAAATATATGATGGCAGGCAACAACTTATCTCTTATCAAAATTGGCATAAAATTTGCTGAATTGATGCTGGAATTTGCGGTAGGGCTGGCTTAGAGAAGCAGGAGGCTTGTGCGAACCCTTCCCTAAATTATTGAACTTCACAAACTTGGAAATCCGCCGTGGCGGAAAGGGGTGGGTAGAAATCTAAGCACTTGATTCTCTTTAACTTAAAATTTGTTTAAGACAATACTTGACAAAGTCAAAATTTTTCTTATCTTTATAATGTTAAGGCTTGGGAGAAGGACGAGGACTATATCCTCCTGGTGATTTTAATTTTTTATCTCCCAAGCCTTCTTATCTTTCTCCTCTTCATAAGTTCAACGAAGGCTTCCACCCGATTATAAAAACTTCCTTCCTGAGTAAATTCATCCAAGGAGAGTTGGAGGATTGGGATATGATAATCCAAAGCGACCTTTTCCAAGGCCGATTGAGCACAGGTCTGCGGCATACAGGCAAACGGTTGAAGATGGATTATTCCGTCATAATTATCCCTTGCCGCCTTTATGCTATAGCCAATCGTATTCTTATCTTCACCACCAACACACCACCGCCAGTAAACTTCCGCTAAGGGCAATATCTTCTTCACCTCCTTTTTTCCCAATCCTATTGAGTGAAAACCTAACCAACGGTGAGCAGTGAGTGTTGGGTCAACTTCTATCCCCATCTCACCTAACCTTTCTAAGATGTTAAAATTGACGAACGGTTCCAGGACACAGAACGATTCGCCTACTATCTTCACCCTAATTCTTGTAACCTCTTCTTTATTTACTCTTGAAAGAATCTCCTCCTTCGCCACCCGGTATAAATCTCTCATCTCCTTTATCCCTTCCGCCTTATCTAAAATGGCAAGATAGTATCTTAGCCAGCGGGAAACCTCTCCGTAATTCTTCTCTCTTGGTCTTAAAAGGAAGGCGAGCCTTTCCAACTTCTCTAATACCCGCGACTTATAATAACCATAAGTGAAAGCCCTTATCAATCTTCTTATAATCTCGGTATAATCCCGATGGATTTCTTTAAGGATAGCAAATATCTCCCATAACCGATCCCGACGGAGGACAATCGGACGAAACTTAAAACCAAGTTCATTAAGAATTAAGTGCGCGAGGTGAGGATAATAGCCATAACGACAGGACCACCAACCACTCGTATGGATTATCGTATCCGCTCCCATTTCTAAACTCTTGATTAAATTTCCCAATGTCAGTTTGAAAGGGATGCACATTAATTCCGGGGCATACCTTGCGCCAATTGTTAGGGTTTCACGATTATAAGGAGGAGGGATTATTGGGGTAATCCCTAAATTTTTGAACAATATCCGAAGGGGGATATAGATATTCCCCATATAAGGAAAGGCTGCCTTCATACATCCTCATTCGCAATCTTTGCCCGCTTAGTTAGAATCTCTAAGAATGACTCAACCCTTGTCTCAATCCCAGTTTCCTGTGTATGTTCATCAATCACCAAATTTAAGACCGGAATACCAGAAGGCCGAGCAATCTCCCGGTTAATTATCTCATTGATGACCGCGGCGGTTCCGCAACCAAAACTGTAAAAGAGGATTATCCCAGAATATCCCATCTCTTTCGCTACCAGCGCGGCACTTAAAAGATGCTGTTCATAAAACCAGCATATGTCAAAAATTGGGGCGTGGCGATATTTCTCTCCTTGCCCACCATCAAAAGGGGTGGCAAACATTATCCCTCTTTCCTTTACCTTCTTAATCAAATCAAAGGCAAGCACGCGGTCATAGAGTAAATAGGGATGAGCGATAATCATTATCTTATGGTCTTTCTCTCCCTTTAAGAGCATCGGAAGGGAAGATTGTGCAACCTCTTCTTGCCCAGCAGGCACTACCGTAAGATTTAACCTGTGTCTTGGATTTTTCACATCATCAATTTCCAACTCGTAAATCCTAACCTTCGGAAATGTTGCCCTAACCAAATCGGGTAGGGCGATTGCCTTAGGACAGCCATAATAGAACCAATTTTTCATCCGACAGCGCACCATTCTCGGAACAAAGATGGCGTCCACCTTCTCTTTCAATTCCGCACAATGTCCAAGATAGACCTTTAATGGCAGGCATATCTCTGGTGGCGCCAAACGCAACCCCTTTTCGAGAATCTCCCGATTCGTATCCGGAGATACCACTAAATCGTAGTTCTTCCCTTTTAAGAATCTTTCCCATTCCGAAAAGTGGTAGTAGTAGTGGAGTGCCTTCGGTATGCCTATCACACCGTGCGGAAGCGTTTCCGCAGGACTTGCGAAGCAAGAAAAGCGACCGTATTTCATCTTCCAACCCTTTGCCTGAAGACTTTAAGGAGGTGTTAAGTTCCTCCTTTGAATTGTCTCCTTCAACATCTCCTTAAGCTTCTCCAGGGGGGAGAAATTTATTAAAGCAACCTCCAATTGTAAAGATGGCGGGACAAATCTTATGCCAGGTGCTACCGAAATCACCTCAATCCGTTTCACCTCTGGAAAGTGAATAATAAAATCGTCAGATAAAAGTTCGTAAAGATTTTGCCAGCCTAATGGGTTAATCTTAACAGTTGAGCCCCAAAGGGTTACTCCGATCCTCTTCAATAACTTAGGCATCGCATCCCGGTGATAATTGGTAGCGATCACAATATTATCCCTTTCCGCCAAAGAGAATGCCTTCTTCTTTTCGGGATCAACGAGGAGGACAATATCCTCCTTAGCGAAGACGGCGCGGAAATTATCCTTCAATGGCATCTTATTCACTATCGCATTGGTGCAGAAGGGCCCAACAAAATCCTCCTTCTCCCAATACCTTTTTGCCTTCTTATCCGCATACACCTCATTAACCCCATAAGAGACAAATATCTGATTTAGACTCTCAATCCCGGTAAATTTTGGCAGGCTGGCAAGAAGTAGCCCGGTGCCAATTTTCGGAAAGAGGAGGTCTTCCAAAATTAGAAGGAACTTTTCCGTAGTTAGACGGAGCGCCATCTTACCTTAAAAAGTTCGGGTTAAGACTTATTGCCTTTTCTAATGCCTCTATCGCCTTATCCTTCTCTCCCTTATCGCGATAGACAATCCCCAGGTTATACCAGGCAGCGGCACAGTTGGCATCCATCCTTATCACCTTTTTGAATGCCGCCTCTGCCTTCGCCAAATCACCCTTTTTATAGTAAGCATTGGCAAGTGTATAGAGGATTGAGGGATTTTTGCCATCAATCCTTGCCGCCTTTTCTAAGTAGGAGAGAGAATTTTTATAATCACCCTTCCGCAAGTAGAGATTCCCGAGGTTATAAAGAGCCTGGGGGTAGTCAGGTGAGAGGGCAAGGGCAGTCTTAAAGGCTAAACGTGCCTTTTCATATTCACCCATCTTCATATAGACCACCCCGATGTGAGAATTTATCTCCGGTTCGTCCGGTTTTAACAGGAGTGCCTTTTGGTAGAAGGCGAGTGCCTTCTTAAAATCCTCGCGATAGGTATAGATATTGCCTAACAGGGAATAACTCTGCCAGAAATTGCTCATAAGGTTAAGCGCCTCCAAAGCAAATTCCTCAGCCTTTAGATAATTATCTAACAGAAAAAATAACCTTCCAATCTCATAAGCAAACTCTGCGTCTCCAGGCTCTTTGGGTGTGAGGTTAGAATAAAGGAAGAGGAGATTTTTTAATCGCCAGGAAGATACATCTCTCTCTTGAAGGACGAAATAGAGGAAGACACGAAGGGGTGAAATAATCTTCCCCGCAGCAATTGGCACAAAGGAGAGCGGCGAGGGGTAATCAATCTCCCAGTAGACCGGTTTATTATCTAAAAGGACTACGATATTCATCCCCTTTGAGACCTTTTGGAATGAGCAGTCAAACCCGAAACTCTGTAAAATATAACCTTCAATCAGAGAGAGGGAGAGGCTAGTTAATCCGCCTGCGGACGCCTTTGGGGAGAGATATATCTCTAAACTCTCTTTCAGAGAGGTGGGTTTTTCCGTAATCTTTGGTCTTTTCCGTAACATCTTATCCCGCAAGGCGGTGAGAAAGCGGAATCGCCTCTCAAATCCCTCCCTGAATTTATCTCCTTCACCACCACTGCTATTCTGGAGATTTGGTTCCTTCACATCGCCAATAACCCTTCGGATGCGGTGGAAGAGCCTTCCCAAATCAACAATACCTCCTTCTTCGCCACAAGCGAGGAGAGAGATAATAAAGGCAAAGGCAATATGTTGTCCAAAATATCTATTAAGAAGTTCCATCCTTTCTTGAAAAGTGCTCGCGGACCCTCCACATCCGCCATCCAAGGTAGCAGTGGGTGAAGGGAAGAAATTATCTGGACGAAAATGAGGAATCGTAAGTATCTCCTTAAATAATTCATCTTCATCCGAAGGGAGAATCCCCTTTGCCCGCAGAGAGAGTTTTCTCCTTTCCCGCTCGGAGAGGAGAATAAAATTCTTTTCTTCGTGAATAAGCAAAGCCTCTGCCCAAGCCCGATTATATTCCAAATACCGCTTTACTATGCTGTCTTTAGCCATCCCTTTATTTTATCCCAAATTACCAAAAAGTCAATCTTCGTCTATGGTGTGCTGACTGCCAAAACCCTTCACTACCAAAGAAAAATCCGACCATCAGACTCCAAGGTAGATACCACTTCCTAAATACCGGACAAAAAATTTGACTTTTTTATTTTTTGGTATAATATTAAAGGACTGGGGAAAGCGGTGAGTGGCAAACAAAGACCTCAGTTTCGTTGGAGATAAATATGGAAATAGAGAGATGAAGAAAATAAGACTGTCAGAAGGAGAGCCGAATCCTTTATCTCTAACCTATAAACTGAAAAACTATCTGAGCCTTCTGGTTACGGGTGGCTTATCAGGAGGGAAGGTATTCCCCCGGAAGATAGTCATTCCCTCACTCCCTTTCTCTGGCGGAGGAAAGGGAGTCAAAGAATACCGCCATAAGGAAGGTAAATATGGTTAAGCGAATCGCTTTAATTATGCTCCTCTTAGGAGCGTTCGGCACTATTTTCGCCCAGCAATGGATTACAATTGGCAACCCTAACACCACATTAAGCGAAGGCTATCCATTCTATCGCTATTACAACTATTCCACATGGGAATATCTCTATCTCCAAAATGAGATTAACTATGCAGGAAATATCACCCAGATGCAGTTCTACACCCATTCAACCGGTGCCACTCCAACGACAATTGAGAATGTCACAATCTATATGAAGGAGACGACTGCGGTCACTTATTCCGATGGCGATTATAACCTTGATGGCTATACCCTGGTCTGGCAGGGAACCTGGCCAAATTCGGCAACCGGTTGGCAGGGTGTGACACTTGCCACTCCTTTCTATTTTAGCAACACCAAGAACCTAAGCATCTTAATTTTGAAAGGTTATCAACCCAGGATTCCTTCCTATCCGCTCTTCCGTTATACTGCCACTTCACCCAATTACCGGGGAAGAAGGGCTGCTTCGGATAACTCTCAGCCAAGTTATTTATACGCTTCTACCAATACCAATCGGGCAAATCTCCGTATCTATATAGTGCCACATACCGGAATTAAGAATTATGTGAGCGGAAGGGATTCGCCAAATCTCACAATAAGACCGAATCCGACAAAGGGTCTGATGACTGTCTTCTATAATCTGCCGACAAAGGATGTGGCTACTCTGAAAATCTACAACATCTTGGGTGATATTGTCTATTCCGCAAAGACGGATAAGGGACTATTTACAATAAGAAAGAGACTACCGGCTGGCATCTATCTCTTGCGCCTTGAGGCAAAGGGCTATAAGGAAGAGAGAAAGTTAATCGTTGTGAAATAGCCCGAACTTAACCTGCCAACTACCCGAAATATATTTCCAGAAGTATATTACCAGAAATATATTTCGGGTTTCCAAA
>JBBIHO010000091.1:0-1416 GCA_037446935.1 Caldifarciminota bacterium
TATTCGGGGCAGACCATAATTATCAAGGGAGATTGATGAGAAGAACCGGAATCAACCAAGATTCCCTTCCCCCCACTTTTCGCCGCCATCCAAAGAACTCTCATAGGCAATATGGGTACCCCTATCGTAAACAATATGAATCTTCCCATTTTGCGGGTCAAATGCCAGAAGCCTTCCACCATTCGGAAAGGTTGCCTTATCAAAGGTTGAATAGTGGCGCCCCTTTGGCTTATAATATCCAGTGGTTACCAATACAAACGACCGCCTTTCTGACGGAGCCTCATAAGGAAATGCCAAAATGAGCCTCTCGCTCACCCCTAAGGTTACATAATCGCTATCCCTCGCTACCACTCTATCCAGGACATCATCATAAGCGGAATGGAAGGCATAAACCGGATTAAATAAATTCTTATTCAGTTCACAAACCGTATCAATGGTGAAGAATATCTGGTCAATCATAATTGAATCCCTCCAAGATATCTCATATTCAAAGGTATCTTCGGATAACGAGGAAATCCTGAGGAAGACCTCGGAGAAGTTCTTTCTTGACCAACCCGTCTTCTCATCGCCGAAAGGCTCACTCCTTCCTCCCCGCAGATTCTCCTTTGGTAGCAGATGATTCCAATTCCGCCATTTGAATTCTCTCTCGGATTGGCAAAGCGACAGATGAGTCTACCCGGACCAGAGGCGGAAAAGTAGTTGCTATCAATCGCCAAAACCTTCTCTAAATAATCCTTTCCACCTTCGGTTAAATAACTTAGCGGTGGGAGTTTTTCTTTCTAAGAGATAATCTCACCCTCCGGGGTTATGGCAACCCTTAAATCGGAAGGGTAATCAATAGTCAAAAGTTGGATATAATTAAGATAAGATATGAAATCATTATCCTCACCAATCATTAAATAATAGTACCCATCCTGTGGCAAAAGTTCTTTCTGCAACTTATAGAAGCCAACCGTATCTCTTTGGAAGAGAAATGAACCGGCAAGAATGTTATTATCCTCGGCATAGCCATCAGAGGTGAAAGGGAATAAAAATGGGCACTGCGGACCACCGGGCGGCGCTTCACCACCTCCTCCGCCACCATCGCTTATGTAAAAATCATATGTCTGGCTAACTTCAACCGGTGGTTCACCACTTTTAGAACTTTCAAATCTTGACCTTGCTATCACCGTAGCACGATACTGACCAGGGTTATTAGTATAAGAATATTGATGACTACCCGGGGAATAATATTCATTATTAACCACTGTCCATTCCTGGTTATTAGAGAGGTTTTTAACTTTTATTGTGACATAAGCATAATCGGTAAGGCTAAACTCTATTTTAGCACTACCAACGCCACTCCCATAAGCCCGCATATCTCTAATCGCAACCCCAGGCGATAAATCTGGCCTCCGGTTCCTGGTCCCCAGACTT
>JBBIHO010000091.1:1435-4820 GCA_037446935.1 Caldifarciminota bacterium
CGGTCAAAGAAGGCAATCCTCCTATCACTTCTCTTTCCCAAACCAACAGTCATGTGTCTTAAATGAAGGAATTGATTTTCCCCGGTTCCCGGACTACCAAATGAAAATACATGAGAACTCAAATCCGGGGTGAGTCTAATGATACAGGAATTTTTCTCATCCACTACCCAGAGCGTTCCGTCGTATTCAATATCAACAATATTCCTATAATAAGGATAAGTCCAAGCGGAAATCCATGATATGGAATTATTACTTGGCGTATGGAGCAATCGGACAACCCGTCTATTCCCTCTATCTAAGACATAAAGGTAATAAGAGTTTCCTTCATTTCCTCCCCGAATGATTCTTGTCGGTCCGTTAAATTGACCGACGCCGCTGCCTTGACTGCCATAAGATATTTGGGTAGCCCCATCATAAGTCAACTTTACGATGCGGGTATATCCACTATCTGCCACCCAGATGCTTTGCTCTGAAATTGAGTTGTCATTATTCATCACCGCCACATCGGCCGGATAGGAGAAACCGCGAAATTCCCCACCATAATAATAGAGTCTTTCCTCATTCCAGTTGTAAGATAGTTTAACTATCCGGTGATTTCTATGGTCGGCAATAAATACATTCCCGCCAAAATCAGCACTTATCCCTTGAGGCCAGTGGAGATCCTTATTCCCAGTCGGCATCCAGAAGGCTCTAATCTTACTCTCACCCAACAGCGCAAAATCCCGCATACACAAGTATAAAATACGACCCCATCTGGAGTCGGCTGTAAATACAACAGCCCGATTAATATCTCTTCTCATCAAAGCACAGGAAGAATTTGCCTCACCCGCTAAAAACTTACTAAATCGACGAAGGGTGGTATCTTACGTCACCTTATAAGAACGAGAGACGGTAGAACCAAAGAGTATGACGGGAAAAAGGACAAAGGGAATAAATCTATTCCTTTTTGCGTTTAATCCCATACCTCCTCCTTTCTATCGGAATTTCCTTATTAATTTCATACATAGAAATAATAGCCGGTCTCATTAGATTATTGGGGTAAAGTTGAGAAATTCGTTCAATCTCGGGTAGTAATTCATCCGGTTTTTTGTTTAGTATATGAACATCACTCTCAATTTGGCAAAGCAATAAGAGAATTCTATCTCTTCCACTAATGGGGAATTTGGATATCTCTCTATGAAACTCTCAAACTCTTTATCTAACTGCTGGGAAAATTTTCAATAATAATAGGGATGACTACTTAGCCAAAGGTAATAGAAATTCAAATAATAGTCAAAAGGAGATTTATCCAAAAGAAGTTGCTTACTCATTTCTCTCCTTTCATCCTTTCTTTCTCTTTCTGGGTATGATAATTTTAGTAACTTATTAAGGTTCTTTAACTCCTTCCCCTTTGGTTTCTTTGCGTACATCTTGGCATCCGCTTCGTATTTACCATAGCACTCCCAATCATATACATTTCTCTCTTTTTTTAATTTTTCGGGCAGTGTTTTAAGGTTTAATGCTATCTGCAAAGAATATTCTCCTTCTTCCAATTTATCAACTGTTAATTCTTCCCTTGGTCTACGAAACTCGCTAAAATTCTGCCAGAACAGAAAATATCGGAAATATACCGAATCTTGTGGTAAAAGGGGAATAGAATACTCTGGCGGCCATCCGTACTCATTGTGCACTACCAAAGGATAAAGGGGATAATATTTATGAGAAGTGCCTTTTGGGTCTTTAAGAATTACTGCCAAAAAACCGCCGTGAATCCAATCTTCTATCTTATCCGTTGGTTGATAAGGAATACCCACCTTCTCTTTACTCACATTCTTTAGGACAAAGGTTAATACTATCGGTTCTCCTATCCAGATGGTATCTTTTTCGGAATAGACCCAACAACCAATTCGTGAATCTGCTCTTATAAAAAGGATAAAGGAGACCGAGATTAGAAGAATTCGGGTTAAGAGACCCTTACAGTCGCATCCTTGACACATAAGCCGAACCCCTTTTCTCCATTCGTCCCTTGAATTCTCCAGCAAGATTTTCTGCCGAAGAAGGGATACATAATACAATCAGGATAATGACAGTGGCGGTCACCCACCCACTTTGCTACATAAAAATTATGCCCTATTTCGTGAGCAGTGACAACCATTATTACGCTATCCTCTTTATCATCTCGAAAATCTAGTCTAATCCTCTCTCTCCCGATTGCACATACGCCATCGCTATAAGAAAGGGTATCAAAAGCGCTCCCTACGTCTGTAATGGCGCTACCATATATTAAAGTGTTAAATTCATCTATCTCCCGAACACCACAGACATAAAGACACCAATACCCTTTTCCCACCCATTTACCTCTATAAGTAAATTGATTGTATAAGAGTTGATAAGGGGCAGGAGCATTGTTAAAGTATCAAGGAAATGTCGCTGGGTCGATTTCTAAATTTTGAGTATAGGGAATTATTACCCTTTTTGGGTGCCTCACCTGATTAGCAGTCACACGCTTATATTCGTCTTGAATAATACCAAAATGTTTCGTTCCAAAGTCGAGCCCCTTCAGACAGTCCACCGCTACCGCATTTTCAGGAACTTCGACCACCACTTCCTCGGGAGGCGCACATCCGAGAATAAGGAGTAAGAATATAAGCTAGATTCGTCTCATATTTATAAAATATACTTAAATTTTTGCATCTGTCAAGTAAAATCTTTTTTTATCTAACACCTTCCTTTTTGCCCTCCATTCCCTCATACATCTCCGCATATACTCCCTTTTATATTTTTTTTAATCTTCTCCGATGCTTCTTATAATACTCCTTAAAATAGTCAGGGTGTTCATTCCGCCATCTTTTCCAATAACCCGGATGCGCCCCTAACCAAACCTCACGGTAAAGTCTATCAACCCCTTTTTCCTTTTAACCACTTATCCCTTTCATCTCAATCTGTCTGGTAGCCGATGGGGAAGCGAGGATTTGGCGGCAGGATGAGGCAAGGAGAAGTTATTATTGACCACAAAGGTGGATTCTATTCTATATATCCAAGAGATTCAAGCCAATCTCTTCCGACTTTTGCCTTAAAATCTTTACCGGGGAAGGAAGGATAAAGAATTCAGCGGTTGCGGTTATTGTGCCGGAGAAGAGATGGCCACCAATTAAAGAGAAATTGGGCAGGGCAAGGGAGATGTGACTATGAATAAATACCTCTTCTTCCACAAAAGAGATATTTCCCAAAAGAGAGATAATCTCACACTCCTCGGGTATAAATCTTTTAATATAGTGCTTCCTCGCCAAATCATATCGCCCGATTGTCCATTCCTTCCCGGCCCCGATGCCAAAAATCAGTCCCCCTTTTATCCCCTTCTCCTTTAAGGTGTCGGTTAATGTTCCGATAATCTCCTCTCCTTTTG
>JBBIHO010000091.1:4830-7397 GCA_037446935.1 Caldifarciminota bacterium
CGGCAAATATAGAAATTTCTTACCTTCTTAATCCGCATCAAAAGTTAGTAATCGTTTAAATGCCCCAGACCTTTTAATTTTGAATTTAGAATTTTCTCCTCACTCCGGTCACCCGTTGCGCGCGATTCTCAAGCGGAAGAGAAATTACCTTTCGCCGTCCCTTTCTTTACTTTCGGCGATGGCGCATTGCCTTCCGACGTTTCTTAAATTTATGCCTTTTAACCTTCCTCAACTTCCTCTTTCTTCCACAAGGCATAACCTTACCTCCCTTGGCTTATTAACTCTCTTAGATTCCTTGATGGCTTAAATACCGGCACTCGCCGCGGTGGCAGTCTAATCTCCTCCTTGGTGCGGGGATTACGGGCAATCTTCGGCCTCCGCATCTTGGTTGAAAAGACCCCGAATCCTCTTAATTCTATCCGGTGCCCATCAACTAAATTTTTTATAAATCCCTCAATGAAAAGTTTCAGTATCTTCTCAACCTCTTTCCGGGATATATGAGGGGAAGTATTGCTCATCTCTCTCTCAATTGAGTTTATAAGATCAATTCTCGTTATTGTCATAACTATCCTCCTCTATTTACATTTTGCGCAACTTGTAGAATGGCAGGTGGCACAGGAAGAAGTCGTCCCCTCCTTGCCCTGAAAGGCAAAGACGGAAAGAAGTGATGTCAATTCCTTCCCGCCGCACTTCGGGCATCTTATCTCCTCATCCTTTCGCAAGATAAGTTCTTCAAAAACTTCACCGCATTCCTGACACTTAAACTCTCTTATTGGCATATAAGATATTATACCACAAATATTTAAGGTTGTCAAGATTAAAAAATCGTCCTAAAACCCCCGTAAATGACTCTCAATATAACGATTAGCAATCGCTAATAGTTTGGAAGCCTCCTCCTTAGTATAAGGGAGAACCTTTCGGAATTCCTTCCGCCTTGCCCTTTCCGGTAGATATTGCTGCAAATAATATCTCTTTCCTCCCTTAATCCTCTCCCCAATCTCCGCAATCTCTTCCTCGCCAACCTGATTTCTGACGAGTGTTGTCCGGAACTCATACTCTAAGTCCCCTTCCAATAAGAAATCAATCGTCCTCTCAATCAATCCAATTTCAAAATCCCTTCCGCTTTTGGAGAAAGGCGCTAAGCCAACCATCTTTTTGTATTTTACCGGATTGAGTGATGTTTTTATATCCAAGGCACAATAGTCAACCAATCCCTCTTTCTTTAATCGTAAGAGGACATAGGGAAAACTGCCGTTGGTATCTATTTTTATCGGAAAGCCAAGGTCTTTTATCTCCCTGGCTAATCTGAATATCTCTGGGTGCATTAGCGGTTCACCCCCGGTGAGGACAATCCCATCAATCCACCGCTTATTCTTCTTTAAGGATTCCTTTATCCTTTCCTCATCTATCGGCCTTAAATGAAAACGGCTCGGATTTTTCACCGTGAGCGGATAATTCTGGCAATAGCCACAACGAAAATTACATCCGCCGACAAAGATTACCGAACTTACCCGACCATCCCAATCGGAAAAGGAACTCTCAATAAAAGAATATATCTCCAAAACTACCTATTAAGTCCGAGGATTTCCCGTAATCTCTTATATGTTGGCGGAACCTTTTGCCAGCGTCCCAATTCACTACCATCCTTCTCTAAGATTATCGTCGGCACCTCCGAAACATCCCGATAAGCACCCTCTGCCAGGCCATCAACACTCTCCATATCGTAATAGAAGATCTCCGCATTCGGCAGATAATTATTCTTAAAATATTCCAACTTATGATAGACCTTCTTACAAACCTTACATCCTTCCTTACCGAATATAAGAAAACGTGCCATCTTCACTCCTTCATAAAACCCTCTCTTATCTTCCAAAGAGAGAATAATCTCCTAACCATCCCGAATTTTACCAAATAGATTCCTTTCCGTCAACCCAATTTCTCTGACCTTCGGACATTAGTTCGGACAATTTTTATTTGTAAGAAAATTTCTCATCCATAAGAGAAACTTTCCCATCATTATCTTAGCAAGGAATATTCTCTGTATGGTAATTGGCAAAGAAATCCTGCAAAATAAAAATCCCCCATCTCTTCTGCCAAAAACAGTCTGCTTCCTAACTCCATATCTCCTGTCACGCACCGCCTCCCCAAGAAGAAGCCCTATCGCATAGGTAACCATCGCCAAAACCTTCTCCATATTCTCCTGCTTCTTATTCATCACCTTCTCTATCTGGAATTGACTCCTTAAATCCCTAAGACTCTCTTCAACCTTCATCCGTGCCGGATAAATCCTTAACCCTTCCTCTACCAAGGCCGGCGGTTGAGCCGCAAACTGTTTTATGTGGTTAAGTTTAAGAAGAGATGCCCTCTGAGTGGGATGAAGAGAATTGCCCGAACTAATGTCCGAAGGTCAATTATTTCCCTAATTCTTTACATCTATAAGTTATTCACTTTCAATTACTTATATTAACTATTAAATAATAATGGTGGGAGCAAAATTTGTGCCATTCACAGCGTGCGCGAGCGAAGCGACCGAATGGTAAAGATTGGGGAAATTAAATTTAAGATTT
>JBBIHO010000092.1:0-7304 GCA_037446935.1 Caldifarciminota bacterium
TATCATCCCCGGCATATTTCTGCGATGCTCCGGCATAGAGATTTCCGTCAGTTGTCCGGCATAAAGAGCGGATAAGTCCGGTGCGGTTGAGATAGCCAAGACCACATTCGCTCCAGGTCATTCCCGCATCAGTGGTTCGAAAGACCTGACCGAATTGTCTGGTGGAACCAATCCCGGGACCTGTCCCAACATAAATCGTTTCTCCAGGTGTCTCAATGATTGTGAAGGCGTATCCAGCATCAGAAATTATACCGGTTGGAATCCAGGTTGCGCCATTATCGGTTGATTTTTTGACAACACTATCCAGATATGCCCAGGTTCCGCAATAGAGATGTCCGTTAGTTGCCTGAAAAAGGCAGAGGTGAGAGGCATTATAGGTATTTATCATTCCCTCTCTCCAGGTGAGACCGCGATCGGTTGAATAGTAGGGCGGGGGACCAAGTTCACCAGGAGAGGTATTATGGTCATAACCGGCGTGGATGCAACCGCTATTATCTTCTAATAAGGCAGTTATCCCCCGGTTATTATAGGGAGGTTCAACCAAGAGGGAGCGGTGGCTCCAGTTCATCCCATCGGTTGATACATAAAGCCGTGGCCAATAATTTGTGCCGGTGGGAAAACTTGCCGATGTCCCAGCAAATAGGGTGTCTCCTCTGGTCTTCATCAGACGATATATCCAGGCAATATTTCCTGGCAGACCTTCGGTTCGCTGCCAGTTAAAGAAATCGGCGGAGAAGAAGACCCAGGCATAGTCCGGGGCATTTGTATCAATATCCGCAGCGGCATAAAGGTAGCCATGCGGTCCGAGAAGGAGGTCCCTTACCCTCTTTGCCCTTATCAGTTCACCAGTATTCTCCCAGTTAAGAGCGGATAAAAGATTTACAATGGTTAATAAGATAATATATCTCTTCATATCTTTCTCCTATTTAATTATTTAATCTTCACAATCTATGAATTTTATCACCCTCCATTAGCGGATTAAGATAAATTTTTTTCTCTCCATTCCTTTGGCTGTGTTGGACTGATAGAAGTAGATGCCAGAAGGTAAATCTAAATTTAGAACCCCTTCCTGAGAGGTTCTGATCTTATTCCCGCGGATGTCATAGAGCATAATTTTGCCTTCTCGCAACAGGTTTGTTCTTCTTCCGAATGAGATGGTGGTTGGCTTTCTTATGATATTTCTTTCTGTTATGGCGGTTAGTGGCCAGATATGGGTAATTACTACCGGGGCGCTGGCAAAGGTGAATGCTGGTGCGCTAACACCAATGGGTGGTTCGGCGACGGTTAAGGTCTGGGTGCCGGTCGGGATATTGGGCGATGAGGTATTCAGGTAAACCGTCCGCCAATAGGGACAACCTCTCATACTACCTGTGGAATCAACTTCTATCGCCAGGAAGTCATAGTCAGCAACTCCCCAGGAATTGGTGTGCCCGGCGACTATATAATTACCTTCAATTGTTTGACAGACGCAATAGGCGCTATCATTCCGTTGACTGCCAAAAGCCCCTGCCCAAGAGATACTGCCATCTGCGTTAAGTTTTATCACCAAAAATTCTGAGCTATCACCAAAGGAAGCGGTAGAACCGGCTACAATATAACCACCATCAGATGTTGGATAACCCCCCGTTCCTGCATCATAATCGTCACCGCCATAGATTCTTGCCCACTCTAATTCGCCATCCGCAGTAAGTTTTATTACTAAAAAATCATTTCCGCCACCCAAGACAATCCTTCTCCCAACCGCAATACATCCTCCATCAGGTGTCGGCGAGACACTCCGCAGTTCTGAGCTACCGATACCACCAGGGGCAAATTGCTTCACCCAGACGATGTCACCCTGGGAATTCAACTTGATGAACAAGAGGTCAAGGCTCACCCCCGCAGGACCCCAGGTAGAGCCGGCTACGATATAACAACCGTCACTTGTCTCAAAAGCACCCCGGGCATAATCTTCATAGCGACTGCCATAACTCTTTGCCCAGACCACATCGCCGTTTGGTGCCAATTTTATAACTAAGATTTCGTAGTCACCAGCACTATGCCAGAATGTCTTCCCAGCGACGATATAACCACCATCGGATGTTGGCGAGACAGCGAATGCTTCGTCCCAGGCAGTTGTGCCATAGGTCTTAGCAAAGGATATATCTCCATCCCCATCTATTTTTATCACTGCAAACTCGTTGTTCCTTCCACTGAGATATGTCCTGCCAACAAGAACGAAACCACCGTCTCGGGTTGGATAAATTCCTCTTGCCCCATCATACATCTGACTGCCGATTCGTAGGTTCCAGGCGGTATCCCCGGATGGTTTTAACTTCACAACTAAAAAGTCATAGTTACTTGAACCAAAAGAGTGGGTTTCACCGGTTAAGAGATAACTGCCGTCGTTTGTCCGACAGAGGCTCCTCACACCTTCAAATGTTGAGCCTCCATAGGCTTTTGCCCAGACATCGGCTAGCAAGTCCGGGGTAGATAGAAGTATAAAACCAAAAAATAAGAGAATTACTACCTTCTTCATTTTTCCCTCCAGAGGCACCCTTTTCATTTTTTAGTATATTATATCAGATTTTAGAGTTTTTTCAAGGGGTCACTTTTCATCAAAAATAATCTTCCCGAAAAGAGGGTATTTAAGTATAAACGCCTTCTTTAGCGAGCCCTTTGAAAAAATAGGGAATCCTCCTTATAAAGATATTAAAAATTTAAGGAGGACGCATTATGATTTCTATAATTCCAGGAGGAGTATTTACAATGAAAGACAGACCTTCACATCGTGCGGGAGCGTAGCGACCGATTGCATTTTATTAAATATAAAAGGTAGCTAGTTGACTTTTCCCAAAAGTATGGTATAATATAAGGTTAAAATAGGAGAGATTATGAAACGTTACTTCTTTTTATTCTTAACTTGTAGTAGTCTGGTTTTTGCCATCGGTAAAGGTGAGTATCCGATGGCAATCCAAGAACGAGTCTCCGAAATGCGGAGACATCCATCTCACATCACGGAGAGCGAAAAATCCGCAACGCCAATCGTCCTACCGCAAATGAAAGAACCCTGCGGTTTCATCAACGGCTTAGAAAATTACCAACCAGCCCGCGAAATCCCTTCTGAAATAGAGGCAAAGACTATCTCTTATCAGGTAAATGAATTCCCGACATATTTATGGGGGGTAGATGTCGCAATTGATACCCACTATCTCACCGCCTACGATGTTGACTACGATATGACAACCGGCTGGCTTTATGCCGCAATCGGCTGGTATGACTCAACGGTTCGCATCTTCCGCTCCACGGACAACGGTCTTCACTGGGGATACTTCCAAGGTTTTGTTCACACTCCAAAAAGCCTCTATTGGAACATTGGCTTAGTCTTTGGCCGGGGTGATTCTAACTGGCTCTATCTCTTTGTCCGCCACAACATAAATAATGGCGACATCTATCTCTTCCGTGTCAGACCGGATAACCCTGGTGTCTGGTCGCATCATGCAGTGGCGACTGGTGCGGATACGATTGATGATTTTTCGGTCTGTCGTGATTACCGCTCAAACTATGGACTATACTGCCTTTGGGCAAATGAAAGGCGCGGCGATGATAATGGACGATTCCTACGCTCCTTTGACTATGGTAAAACATGGGATTCGCAGAGTTACTATAATCTTTGGGACCTCCATATCTCTCCCGGGGCAACCCGATTTCTGAATTTTACCGGTGCCTTTGCAACACCACTGGGGGAACGCAATCGTGTCTTTTACGAATGGAACAGGAATTACGGTGCGCCAGGCAATTGGGGCGGTGATGCCATTGTCTCCTTTGATACCTTTAACCATTACTGGCCAAAGGTCGCCTCGGTTCTTACAACCCCGGATAGTCTGGCAACGACCTGGGTTCTCTATGAATATAACTGGCGAAATACCGGAGACTATGATATCTGGTATGCGGTTCGCAGTCATGCCTGGGGTGATACCTGGCGAAGACGACGCAATTTTGCAGCCTCTACCTTATTAGATGAATTATGCCCGGATATAAAGCACTACAAATTGGCAAATTATCCCTGGGTATGTGCCACTTATACCGCTGCTGATTCCGCCTGGGATGATTCGGTTAATGTCTACTGGACATTCGCTCATAAGGACTCCCCAACTACCTGGGAGGAGTTGACAAGGGTTAATGATAGTTTATGGAGCGAAGGCGGATGGGTCGGTTCAAGGGTTATCTGGACCCCCGCCGGACCAAGTGTTGGCGGTGCTATCTTCAGCCGCGGCGGTCTCTTTCTTTTGCCCCACGGTCTTTATATGGATGCCCCCTTCTTTACTGGAGTCTCAGATAAGGGGAATAAGGCAAACGCTCTCAGAATCTCATCCAATCCGGCAAGAGGGCAGGTCAAATTCTATCCAATCTCCGAGGCGAAATCTCTAAGAATCTACGATGCCAGTGGAAAATTGGTGAAGTCATTCACCAATCCCAAGGGAAGAATCCTCTGGAATGGAAGAAATGAGAAGGGGAGATTTGTCAGTTCCGGAATCTATATCATAAAGATTGCAACCGAAAATGGTGAAATCTCCGAAAAACTCCTTTTCCTGCGATAAAAAGAGAAAATAGAAGAAAGGGGCGGAAGCAATTCCGCCCCTTTTTATTATGGTGGTTGACTTTTTATAGTTTTACCTTATTATTGAATATGGCGCATGCTTATACGCCGGGATTAAAGGTTGCAGAAAGAACAAGAGTCGTCAAAGAGAGAAGACTTCCCCTTCCGGGTGAAATCTTAGTAGAAAAGGGAGCAGAGGTAAAAGGGGAGGATATTGTCGCGAGGACGAACCTTCCGGGAAGTGTGAAGCCGGTGAATGTCTGCGGACTCTTAGGGGTGCCGCCGGAGGATATAAGAGAGGTGATGTTAAAGAAGGAAGGCGATTTCGTTGAAGTTAATGAGATAATCGCTCAGACGAAGGGTTTTTTTGGTCTATTTAAGTCTAAGGTCACTTCACCAACAGAAGGAATAATAGAAAGCATTTCTGAGGTAACCGGACAGATTATAATTCGGG
Organism: Caldifarciminota bacterium; assembly: GCA_037446935.1. Classification (GTDB taxonomy): domain Bacteria; phylum Hydrothermota; class Tepidihabitantia; order Tepidihabitantales; family JBDRVQ01; genus JBBIHO01. The sequence continues at coordinate 5,034 of JBBIHO010000092.1, forward strand.
AGCCACCACAGCCGGTTCAGGTCTCTGCCTATATTGATGGCGTGGTAGAAGAGGTATTTCCTAACCATGGGGTGAGGATAGAGACTTATGCCACCCTGATTCAGGGTATATTTGGCATCGGTGGTGAAGCAAGAGGCGAGATTATGCCCGTAGCGACCTCACCGGATGAGGTTTTGGATGAGAAGTCCTTTGACAGTGAGGTGCTGGCAACGCCCTTGCAAAGCGAGAAAGGGAAGGTTGTTATTGGTGGTTCTCTAATTACCCTATCCGGAATGTTGAAGGCAAGGGGATTAGGAGTGAAAGGAATTGTCGTTGGGGGAATTGAGGATGAGACGATTAAGGCATTTTTGGGTTATGATATTGGGGTGGCGATAACCGGGCATGAGAATTGCGGTCTCACTTTAATTGTGACCGAAGGTTTTGGCAAGATGCGGATGGCGAAGCGGACATTTGAACTATTAAATTCCCTTAAAGGAAAGGTTGCTTCAATAAACGGTGCCACCCAGATTCGGGCTGGGGTGATGCGACCAGAAGTGATTGTCTCCCAAGATAGAAAAGGCGGCGAGATAACGGATCGAATTTATGAAACAGGACTTTCGGTTGGGATGGCAGTGCGGGTGATTAGGGAGCCTTATTTTGGACTTTTGGGCAAGGTCGTTGCTTTGCCAGTAGAACTCCAACAGATTGAGACCGAATCAAAGGTGCGGGTCTTAGAGGTGGAGTTAGAAGATGGGAAGAGGATAACCCTTCCTCGGGCAAATGTGGAAATCATTGAATCGTAAAATTTCGCACTATTTTATTCCGGTATTTGTCTCTTTTCATCTTTGGTTTAATCTCCTATATCCGAGTGGCGAAAAGAATGTCGGCTTAAAATCTCTCAAGATCGGAGTGGGAGCAAGGGAGATTGGTATGGGTCTGGTCGGAACCTCCCAAGCCGAAGGTTGCTTCGCCCTCTATTTTAACCCGGCACTTTCCGCTCTTACCCAAAAACTCTCTATCGCTTTTAGTTATGCCGATTGGTTTCTGGATGCTGATCAGAGTAGCCTCTTCTTTCTCCGCCCGACAAGGTTTATAAATTTTGGTTTCGGTCTAATCCTCTTTGACTACGGAGAAGTGGAGTTGCGCCATAATAAACCGGAAGAGAAGTTAGGAGACTATTCGCCGAAGGATATAAGTTTTTACTTTAATTGTGCGCGGACGGTTTCTAAAAAATTCAGCCTCGGTGCTTCCCTGCGTTATTTCTATGAAAAAATCTACACCAACGAAACCAATCAGTGGGGCATAGATTTCGGTCTTCTCTACGATTGGCATGGTCTAAGGATTGGTTTTGCTTATCTCAATTGGGGCGATGTCTTATCGTTGAAAAGGGAGAAGTTTTATCTACCAACGCAAGCAAAATTAGGATTTTCCTATCTCCTCCCGGTAAAGGGTCTTTCCTTTCTGCCGGCTTTTGATTTAGCATATTCCCCTTATGAGAAACGGTGTTGGTTAGCAGTCGGCGGCGAATTGAATTTTAAGGAAAATATATTCCTCCGGGCAGGCGCAAATCAAAGTAACCCAACATTTGGCTTGGGTGTGAAGAAAGGGCAACTGCATATTGATTACTCTTTACAAATGAAAGATGAATTCCCTACCCCCTGCCACCATCTGGCATTTGGTCTTCGGTAGTTGAAATATCTTCCGTAAAAAATTCTTGACATAGAGAAAAATTTTAATAGAATAGAATAATGTTCTTATTGAAGAGAAGATGGTTTACTCCAAAGAATAAATTTTTGGGAATTAGCCTTCGGAGATTTTTTGGCATTGACGGGGCAGTAGCTCAGTTGGGAGAGCACCTGAATCGCACTCAGGAGGCCGGCGGTTCGAATCCGCTCTGCTCCATTAAGCGATGGTTCCAAAAAGGGTCTTCTTCACTAAGGGGGTAGGAAAGCATAAGGACAAACTCTCCTCCTTTGAAGCGGCATTGCGTGATGCTGGTATTGCGCCATTCAATATCGTTCGGGTCTCTTCCATTCTTCCACCGGGCTGTAAGATTATTTCAAAACAGAAAGGCTTACAATATCTTGTCCCAGGTGAGATAATCTTTTGCGTGATGAGCACCAATTCTTCTAATGAGGCACATCGGTTAATCGCCGCCTCGGTTGGTAGTGCAATTCCCAAGGATAAGAATCAATATGGCTACCTCTCGGAATACCACTCCTTTGGTGAGACGGAGGCAAAGGCTGGAGACTACGCTGAAGACTTAGCCGCCCAGATGCTTGCCACAACCTT
>JBBIHO010000093.1:0-7185 GCA_037446935.1 Caldifarciminota bacterium
AACCGGGAGCGTTAGGATTGTACCATGTAAATACCGCATAAACCATCGGACTTGTTCCACCCGAAGGGCTCACAACGCTGGCAATAGAAGATACCCAGACATTCTCTCCCATATACAACCGACCCCGATTCCAGTTATTTGCTCCTCTTCGCACTGCACCCCCTATATCCGAATAACTTAAAGAAGATACTAACCATGTTACCCAAGGAACATTGCCCTGAAGAGCCAGACTGGCTTTGCCGTCATAAATGGGGCAAGAAACTTGTTCCAGAGAACTCCAGGTGTATCCATCATTAGTAGAGGTGGTATAAACCAAGCCGTAAATATTGGGAGTAGCAGAATTTCTAAATATGAGATGGAGATGGTTATTAGCCGGGTTACGAAGAATATACCTTCCTTGATTCGGTTCCGTCGCATCGGACCAATAGACCGACCAGGAGGCAGTCTGTGCCGTAAGGGTAGAGACGATGAGAACTATTGCCACAACAAAAATTGCATCCGGCCCCTTTTTCATTTTAATTCATCTCTCTTTATGGCTATTATTTTATAGGAATTGAGAGTAATCCTTCTTCCAATAAAAGCCATACATAATTGAAAACTAAAATTAGTATTTTGTCAAGTAAGAGAGCGGACAGGGATAAATCCTATCCCTATATTTAATGATGAAAATAAAAAGCGGGGTGAAATTTTTCACCCCGCAGATTTTTGGTCGTTTTTATCGTAGGATAACCAGCCGTTTTTGAAGAATGCCTTTATCGGTCTTTATCTTTATGAAGTAGACGCCAGAAGATATTCCTTGCATATCAAGTTCCAGGAGGTGATTATCTCTGTTAAAGGAAGTCCTTGTGGCTACCTTCTTTCCAATACAGTCGTAAACTTCAAGGGAGAATCCCTTCTCAAACATTCCGTCAAAGGAAAGATAGACCTTTCCGGTTGTTGGATTGGGATAAATCTTTATAACATTTCGGCTAACCAAAGAACTCATCTCCGATTCCGAAATTGATAGGACTCGATCGTAGAAACTCTGGGCACTGTCGCAGTTTGCAAGAAAAGATAAAGAATCCGGTCCACCAACAATTGCATAGGCAACCTTCTGCCGGGCACCAACTGGCAGATCAAACGGTCCAGCAGAAACGCAGATTGACCAGTCATAGGCACGGTTAGAACTTGGGAAGGAATAGGTGCCGTTTAAGAAACGGAGTTTCATCCCTTCACTCATTGCCGAATCCGGATAGACGAATCGGTCATGGTCAATCACACTGAGATTCCTTGCGGTCACCGGATAGAGTAGTTTTATCCCAACACAGGGATTGGCGGTTGTTGAGTTTCTCATAAACGCTATCCGCTTTGCAGAAATCGTCCGGGCATAATCCGCGGGTGGACTTCCGGTATTTATATCAAAATCACAGATAATACCGGAATATAACCCATTAATCGCCTGACTTCCCGCATTCTCATAGTCAAAGACAAGGATGATAAAGTCATCATAAGCCGGGAGCGCTGACATATAACTGTTCTGATAGGTCTTAAGACCTTTGGGTGTCGAATGTGCCGCATCATTATAGATTGCCCGGTAATGCTCATCCCCAACAAGAGGCGGTAATTGCATCCGCACGCTGTCAACTAAACGCCAGTCGGTATTCAAAGAAGTCGCTGGTCTTCCGTAATATCTATCAACGATATAACTCTCGCTATTCCCAGCAAGATGGCCACCAAAATAGAGACAACTGGCCGCAGACTTTGGATAACGGAAACCACTTCCCAAGTCAAATGCCGGTGCATCGTAGCCGATGGAACCGAGGCAGGTAACACTCAATTTACAGTAGCCGGTGTCGTGGTCAGCAATAATCTGTCCGGGAAGTTGGGGTGTGCCAACCGTAATTGAGAACTGTGGCTCCCAGGTCCCTTGGTCAGCACTGACAAATACCGAGAATGAGATGATACTTCCTGGAGGTGTGGAAGGCGAGGCAGTTATTCGGTAGTTATCGCCACGGGCCGTATCACCCTGATTAAGCTGTCCATAAGCAGAAGTGGAATCAATACGGGTTATATAAGTTGATGCCGTGCGTAATTTACCTGTGACATTTGTCGCATTCGCATTACCGATATTCTTTATCGTCACCCATAGATTTACCGTCTCCCCTGGGTCAAGTCTTCCGTTCGGCTGTGGCTGTCCGGCGTCATCAATATAGAGATTATGATAAACAATCAAGGGAACCGGGGCACCAGAGACAACCGTCACTCTCTTCTCCACCGGCAGACGATTCTTACCACTTGCGGTGATAAACATCTCTCCTGGGGTTTGCGCATTGATAATCAAATCAACCCAACCCGAGGCATTCGTCCTTCCTTTGGAATGAACCTCACCTGCCTTATAGGCGCAGACCAAGACATTAGCTAGAGGATTGCCACTCGCGGTAACGGTTACCCTGATGGTTCTTGGACCAGTGTAAACCGTCTCCGGATTTGAGACCTGCATCGTCTGCGGAATATCACTCCACATATCCATCTCCGGGTCACCAAAAAGGTTCAGTTCAAATACACACCATCGCCATACCTGCTGGGAACCCGCTGGTCCGGAGTAGTAATCCTTGGCGCGGGAATGGGCAACCCCAATCTCAAATGAATCGTAGTTAAAGAAGAAATCATAGAAGCGGACATCAAGTTTCTCCGAAGGTCCCATTGAAGGCGGTGTTCCCCACCCATACCTTGAATTCATAATCACTGCCACACAACCACCGTTAGAATTCTTCATCAACTCCTCGGCGAGACAATCAGAATATTCAAAGTTTCCCGGATAGCAGGCAATGGAATTTAGAATCGTCAACCTTTGTCCATTTGTCTGCTGACTCGCCTGGGAAGTTGTATAGATTGGTGAACCGGTATCATGATATAACCCAACATCATCACCATGGGCTGAGGCATGGCAAAAGGCATAACCGGTATCTAGGGCATTCTTCATTGGTGAAGTCCCGGAAGGATTTATCAGATGCTGGTCGGTCCAGCCAGCAGGTGTAATATTAGAAATCGTATCATTCACTATCCTTCCGTGATAACCGGAAAATAGATTCACCGAGGGAAGAAGGATTCTTTTTAAGTAAGCAGTCTGCACCGGTGTCTTCTCATAAGTTAAGACCTTATTGATAAAGGTATTAATCTCCGTCTGATTTTCCACTGATGCCCGACCGACATACAAATCGGCTAAGAAGTCAACCGTATCTTCGCCGGCTTCACCGAAGATATTATCACGGTCACCATCCCAGGACCACTGCAAATCCGCAAAGTATAAATCACAGGGGATATTTCCGGTATTAGAACCAACTACTGCCCTTGCCCGTCGGCAGGGGACTACGGAATTGTCGCCGGCAAGAAGGACATACTTCAATCCCTGGTTCTGAAAATAATCAATAATAAAATTCCGTATCTTCTCTTGTAAATCTCTTCCCGGATAAGTGGAATTTATCCACTCTGTCGTCTTCACTTCGGTATAAAATCCCTTCTTCGTCTTCCAGGTCTTAAAATTATCCCAGTAGGTAGAAAGGGCATTGGTTGTGATTATCACATAGTCAATATCCGGATTATCGGAGTGCCTAACCGGCGGCGAATAATTCGTGGCGTCCTCAGGATTTTCCACAATTGACCTCACCTCCTTTATAAAGAGTTCGGATTGACTTGGCGTTATTGGAACCGGAGTAATCTTTCCGGCATCGTAATGGAGACGATAGGTCAATTTGTTATAGAAGATGAGTCTATTCTCCGCCGGTAGATACCGCACCGGATTGATAACGAAGGAGCAAATCCGCCAGCCACTCTTGGTTCCGGTCACGACCTCAGTGGCAAAGGAGAATGGGTATTCGGTACTTAGCGAATAGACAACTTCATCCGGCGTCTCAAAGGGAAGATTATCTTTTATTGAGATTGGTCGGGGAGTCTGCGCCGGATAGACCTTTTTATTAAGAATAATCTCCTTCTTCTCCCGGACGATAATCTCAACTTCACTACCCGCAGCATCCGGCGGAATCAGGATATTTATCGGGACTTGTGGCAGAAGAGGATAACCGGGTTCCGAAAGAAAAACCTCGTTAGGAAGATGGGGGATGATGAAGCCATCCTTCTCCTCAAGGGTAAGTTCGGTGGGTCGGAAATTTATCTCCCGCTCAATAAAACCAGCGGTGAGAAGAGAAAAGACCAATAAAAATATTGCGGATGATTTTAACATACTGTCACCCCTTTTAACTTTTTTCATATAAATTAATTATACCTTCTTTCTGCCAAATTGTCAAATAACAACTTTCATTCCATTTGACATTTCCGAAAATTTGAGTAATTATTAAAAGTGAAAGAAAGGAGAAGATATGAAAGATGAGAGGATTGAAAGATGGGCTGATGTATTGGTCAATTATTCCCTGGAAGTAAAACCGAAGGATTTATTTCTTATTGAAGGCACCCCTATAGCGATGCCCTTAATTAATGAGGTCTATTATCGCGCCCTGAAAAAAGGTGCCTATCCTTATGTAAGACTTATTGGCGAAGGGATAAACGAGATATTTTATAAGGAGGCGAGCGCCGAGCAACTAACCTACATATCCGATATGGAGAGATTGGAAATTGAAAAGATAACAAAATATCTAAGAATCATTGCCGAATGGAACCGCAAATCCTTAACGAATATTGACCCTCACCGGATTGCCCTTGCCCGCCAGGCAAGAAGACCACTATTGGAAAGGAGGTTAGAAAGGGCGGCAAAGGGAGAGATGCGCTGGTCTTTAACCGCCTATCCCGACTATGCCCAGGCACAGGATGCGGAAATGTCCTTAGAGGAATTTACCAACTTCATATTTGCCGCCGGTAAATTAGAAGATGAGAACCCGATTCAAAGATGGCAGGAATTTTCGGAGAGCCAAAAGCGATTGATTGAAATTCTCTCCACCAAGAAGCAACTCCGTATCATAGCCCCGGGAACCGATTTATCATTTTCAGTTGAAGGGAGGAAATGGATAAACTGTGATGGCAAGGAGAACTTTCCCGACGGTGAAATCTTCACCGCCCCAATAGAAGACTCAATAAATGGTGTAATAAATTATTCCTTCCCGGCTGTCTATTCCGGGCGTGAGGTCTCAAATATCACCCTTCGCTTTACGAACGGTGTCGTTACTGAAGCGAATGCCGAAAAGGGAGAGGATTACCTACGGGCGATGATTGCGATGGACGAAGGAGCGAAAAGGGTCGGCGAGTTCTCCTTCGGGACGAATTATGGTATAACCAAATTCATAAAGAATATCCTCTTTGATGAAAAGATTGGCGGCACAATCCATCTGGCACTCGGTTCTGCTTATCCTGAGACCGGAGGAGAAAATAAATCTGGTCTCCACTGGGATATGATTTGTGATCTGCGGCAAGAAGGGGAAGTTTATGCCGACGGCGTTCTCATCTATAAAAACGGTAAGTTTATCATCTGACTGATACTCTTCGCCCGCGAAACAATTTCCGGAAAGAGACTATTTAAAAAACTAAGAGGTAGGGAATAAATTTGTAAAATTATTTATCTATTTTATAACAAAATTAAAATCCCCCTCTCCTTTAATAAAAAGGGAATGAAGGGGGATTTTTTAGTCGCTCGCTATCTTATCTTTGTCACCCTTTTCACTGCCAGCACCTTCTGATTCTGATGAGTAAAGCGGACGAAATAGATTCCGGGGGTAAATTCCTCTCCATTTAAGAAAATCTGGTAATCACCTGCTGCCTGCCGGCAGTTAACTAAGTTCTTAATGAGTTTGCCATCGGCTGAATAGATAGAGATATTCACATCCCCTGCCTCTCTGACAAGATAAGAGATAGAAGGCTGCCCGGAGAAGATGGTCGGATTTACGGTTAAAATTCCGCTGGTTGCTCTTTTCTTATACTCCTCTCCCATTCCCACCGCGGCCAATTGATAGTATTCGCAACTCCGCAGAACTAAGGTATCTGTCAGGCGTCTACCGCCAAAGACCCAAATACCAGGTATCCCACCCGTGTTCCGGGTTCCAGGAATTAAGACACCGGCATGATTTCTCCTCGCTTCAATGAGATTGGGAAATGTTGACCAGGTGTTATTCACAACATCGTAGATGAAACATTGGTTAGTCTCGTTGGGCCATTTGCCATTGCCGGCAACAATAATCTTGTTCGCAAATCCATAAGGTGATGTTGAGTCAAAACCGAAGGCACGGGTTTCACCCGAAGAGTCCGGTAAATCGGCAAATCTCTGCCAGCCCGCGGTTGGATTTTCTGGGTCAAATACTTCGCATATCTTCTGGGCATAGAGATATGTCCCATTGAATATATCGCCGCCGATAGCGTATATCTTATTATTGACAACCGCGGTCGTTATATAAGTGCGGGCAATACCCAAATTGGCAGTCGTAATCTGTTGCCAGCGGCTACCCGGAGGTGCCAATGGGTCATAAACCCATGTCTCATAAGAGACATAGGGAGAAGCGGAATCATTAAATCCGCCAAAGACATACATCTTATTATTATAGGCAACATTCGCCCCGGGTATTGGCACGCGACCACTGATTCTCATCGGCAAAGGATCGGTGTCAATCGTGCGCACCGTATTGCTCATTGGATAGTATACCTGAACCGCAGTTGTCTTCGGTCCGCCACCGGTTCTGCCCCCCACAATATATAACCCATAGGTATCGGTTGCAGAATAATTATCCTGCAAGATACAGATATTATAGTTAGAAACCGGAATTGGCATCGTCACCCCCATACTCCGATATATTCCTGAGTCCGGAACGAAACACCACACTGTGCCATCGGTCGCACCGGTGCTCAATCTGCCGCCGAGGAAATAGACCTTACCGGTCTTTGGGAAATATTCACCGTCAAACCGTGTAAAGCGGAATCCGGTCGTTGGTCCATTCTGCCAAGTCTGGGCGAAAAGAAATGATATGGATAAAATAAACAAAATAGAATATTTAACCTTCATAAATCCTCCTCTTTTTCATTTGCTAAATTATAAAGGCAAATCGCCTTTTTGTCAAGCGACCGCTTTTCATCAAAAATAATCTTCCCAAGCGAACCCATTGAAAAAATAGGGAATCCTCCTTATAAAGTATTTACAATGAAAGACAGACAAGAAACGATTAAAGCAAACGCCCCGAAATATAAAGAATTATCCAAAATTCTTAATCAACA
>JBBIHO010000094.1:0-7088 GCA_037446935.1 Caldifarciminota bacterium
GACCGATGACGAAGAAAATGGCGAATATTCTTAACGCCGTCCGTTGGAAGCGGGAAGATTCTATTATGATGAAAGACGGCGTCAGATAGGAGGTTAAAATAACCTCACCCTGATTGGTTCCTTCTTTAATTTCTCAATCAGGGAATCAAATCTGACTATTGTGCTAGTGAGGCGGGAATAAAAAAGGGTATCCTGGATGAATTTCCCTAAGGCACCTCCCTGAAAAGTCTCCGTGAGGGTTTTTAAGGTGAGTGCCAGTTCCTTCAACTCTTGCCGGGTCTCTTTAATCTCCGATCGGGCAATTACAGAAATCTCATCCAATCGGAGAGAGAGGCGGGCGAGAATCTTTTGGGTATTCTCCATCATCGCTTTATTATCCCCGATAAGGGCTCGTAATTCTTTCAAAAAGGCGGCAAGTTCATTAATGTCCAATTTCTCCCAGGCTTCCATAATGTTCAACTGCTTCCTCCCTTCCAGCATCCTCTCCTTTGGGAGAGGTGTTGGCAATTTGCCGGGAATTAGTGAGAGGAATTTCTCCTCAAGAAGTCCCGCGGTCTTTGCCTCCACTTTTGAATCCTCAGGGATAAAGAGGGTCCGTGGGACCGAAAACTCAACGGCTACCCCATCTTCTATGATATAGACCCGCTTCACTTCACCAACCTTCACCCCTCTCAGATAGACATAGAGACCCGGTTCAACCCCCTCGGCATCGGTAAAGTGAGCCTTAATTATTTTATCGCGCCCAAAGATATCGCGACCGGAGAGCCACAAGATACCGCCGATAAATAAAACGATGGCAATTAAAAGAAAGGCGCCGATAATTATCTCTCTCTTCATCTAATCTCCTCAACAATCTTCCCATTCTTTAAGAATAGGAGTCGGTCTTTTAGTTCCCTTGCCGCATTTTGGTCATGGGTGACGACAATGGAGGTTACCCCAATTTCCTCGCGTAGCTCCTTTATCAGATGAACAATCATTTTCGTATTCTCGGTATCTAAATTGGCGGTTGGCTCATCATAGAGTAAAATCTTCGGTCTTCTTATTATCTCTCGGGCAATCGCCACCCTTTTTGCCATCCCTCCGCTCAATTCCGAAGGTTTGAGTCTCTCTCTTCCTTTAAGTCCTACCCGTGCCAGGGCAATTGCTACCTCTTCGGAGATATCTTTCGCACTTAACCGCTTATGAATCCTTAAAAATAGAGATATATTCTCCTCAACTGAAAACGAATCAAAAAGGGCATCCGACTGAAAGACAAATCCAATCTCCTTCCTTACCTTTAACAAATCCCGCTCCGGCAATCTTGTTATCTCTTGCCCATCAATTATAATACTCCCCTGATCTGGTTTCAGAAGACCATTTATACATTTCAGAAGCACCGTCTTGCCACTGCCACTCTCGCCGGCAATGACCAGAATCTCTCCCTTATTTACCACAAAACTCACATCTGAGAGAACTGCTTTGTGATTAAAACCTTTATAGAGATTTTTTACCTCAATCATAAAAGAATCATCGTTAATAAGTAGTTGGTAAATAAGACAAGGAGAGAGGCGCTCACGACTGTGACCATCGTCCGATGTCCAACCCCGCGCGCCCCTTCCGGCACCGAAAGTCCAAGGAGAGAGCCGACAAAGGTGGCGATACCACCGAAGAAGGTTGCCTTGGTCAGTCCGACAAAAATCTCCTTTGTCTCATAGAACATCTTGACACCTTTTAGGAACTCAAAGGCGGAAATGGTTCCCGAAGCCATAAGATAGGCACTCAAAGTAGCAAACCAGTAGCCGATAATTAACAAAAGGGGAGCGGCGAAAATTCCACTCAAAAGCCTCGGCAGGACTAAAAATCCCTCAGGTGGAATCCCCATCGCCCTTAAGACGTCTATCTGTTCCGAAACCTTCATACTCCCTAACTCCGAAGAAATCCCGGCACCGACCCTTCCCACCAAAAGAAGTCCTAAGAGAACAGGTTCTACTTCTAAGATTATACCTTTAAAAATTCCCTGGCTGATGAGATGGGGTGGTGTGCCAGGTAGAGCGAGATATAGTGCCTCAGCCGCGGTAACCAGACCAACAAATATTGATACGATAAGGATAAGGGGTAAGGAACCGATGTAGATCTCATAAAATACATCCCTCATCTCCCGCCGATAGGAGAGAATATTTCTAATCTCCAAAAGGGTAGAAAAGAATAGAGAAAAACCATCCTTCACAAAATTGAAATACTTCACTACCCTTTATCCCCAAGTATCTTTTTTAAGCAGGCAATAAACAATTCGTTCTCTTCCCTCTTCCCTACCGTCACTCGGAGGGCATTGGGAAACCCATATTCCTTTACGGTGCGGGTGATTATCCCTTCTGCAAGTAATTTACTAAATATCTCCTGGGAATCGCAAGCAAAGTTGATAAAGACAAAATTTCCATAAGAGGGCAGATAGAAGACCTTCAATTCCTCCAATTCCTTATAGAGAAACCTCTTCCCGGCATCATTCACCCGTATTGACTTTCTAATATGACGCTTGTCATCCAGGGCGGCGATACAGGCAAGAGAGGCAAGGCGATTGATATGGAAGGGATAGCGAACCTTATTGATTGCCTCAACAACCTCCGGCAGAGTAAACCCATAGCCAACCCTTAAACCAGCCAGACCGTAAATTTTGGAGAAGGTTCGCAAGATGAGAAGATTCTTACCCTGCTTTAAGAACTTAAAGGAATCTAAGTATCCCTTCTGGGTTATGTATTCCCGATATGCCTCATCCAATACGACTAATACATGGTCTGGAACCTTTTCCATAAAGTAAGAGAAGAGTTCCTTTTTAATAACCGTTCCCAAGGGATTTATCGGACTGTCAAGATAGATTACCTTTGTCTTGGGGGTTATATGTTCTAAGATTGCCATCAAATCGTGACAGTAATCCTTTGGTTCCACCTCAATCACCTTTGCCCCGGCGACCATCCCGCTTATCTTGCCGATAACAAAGGCACCCCGGGTGACAATCATCTCGGAATCTGAGTCAAGAAAAGCAAGGGCGGTAAGATAGATTAGTTCCACTGAGCCGTTGCCAACCACTATCTTATCCTGCCCGATATTATAGACATCGGAAATCTTCTCTTTCAGATAATAGTTCGTATCGTCCGGGTAAAGAAAGGATTCCTTTAAGTTTACCCGCAAGGCCTTCAATGCCTTTGGTGAGGGGCCTAAGGGATTTTCATTAGATGCCAATTTAATAACCCTTTTTAACTTCATCTCCCTTGCCACCTCTTCAATCGGCTTTCCTGGGCGGTAGGGCATTATCCTGGTCAAATTTTCCCGCGGTTTAACCATTTTTCCTCCTTATTTCCCTTTTCTTTTTATAAAGATAAATATTAGACCACCAATTAAACTATAAAAATAATTTATCATTAGAAAGAGGAGGCTAATTCCTAATCCCTCCTCTTTTGTTAATCCAACCCCCTTAAAAAAGAGAACGAAGGCATTCTCCCTCACCCCCAATCCACCCAAGGTAATTGGGAGGATTGTTATTATACCGACGAGCGGGATAAAGAGGAAATAATATAGGGGATTATAGAGGTGATTATGAATTGTTGAATGTTGATTTTTGATTAGTGATAATCCGGAAAAATACCAGACAGAAGAAAGGGTAAGTTGGACTAAAAGGGAAAGAAGAAAAGACTGGACTAAGGACGGTATTCCGTTCTTATAACTATGCAGGGTAAGCAAAAAACTATCAATCTTCTCACCCAATCGCTTAAACCTTATCCTTAAAGCAAGACCCCTTAGCAGACGGTAGGGAACTTCTGAGAGGATAGCCACTGTCCCGCCGAATAAGAGAAGAAATCCAACAATACAGAGGATTAGATAATGAACCCCCACACCACTGAGCGGATTCTTAAAAGATAATAGGGCAAGGGTAGCGAGTAAGGCAAAGGCAAAAAGCCCAACAAAACCAATCAAGCGGTCCATAAGGGTTACCGAGAGGGCAGTGCCAATCCCTTCCTCCTTCTTTACCGTATAGGCGACCCGCATCACATCACCACCGATTGCCGTCGGCAGGAGATTATTGAAAAAGAGGGAAACGAGATAGATTTTAAGAAGATAACCGGAGGTGAAATTTAACCCCTTAAAATCTAAAAGGATTTTCCAGCGGATATTGGAGATTATGATAAATAGGAAGAAGGAGAGTAAAGCAAAGAAGAGATAGCCAAGAGGAGTCTTATCCGCCATTTGGGTGGGAGCGAAGCGGGCAAAAAGGGAGAGACTCTTTTTCAAGTCTACCTTTCTTAATAAGAGATAGATTAAAAGGAAGGCGATTAAGACCCTTAAAGTAATAAATAGCCCTTTCTTCATTTCAGTCGTTTCTCAATCGTCTCCAGTCGTTCAATTATTGCGGAAAACGATTCCCCCAATAATCCCAAGCCGAAGAGGAGAAGTCCGGCCAGAACCAAAAGGATGACGAGATAGAGAAGGGGACGGAAGCCATGTTGAAAGAAACGCAAGATGAGAGCAACTAACCCGACAAAGAATCCCAAAAGGATGGATAGGAAGCCCGCTGTCCCAAAATAGAGAAGGGGTTTTCGCATAAACGAGAGTTGGAAACCAACGGCAAGCAAATCAAGGAAGCCAATCATTATCCTCTTTTTGCTCTGGTATTTCGGCTTCCCATATCTTCGGGGATAGACTCTTACCGGAATTTCCGTTATGCTAGCCCCCTGTGCCCAGGCAAGGGGGACGATATAGCGGTGCCAATCCTTCCGGAGCCGAATTCCTGCCATCACCTCCCGGCGGAATGCCTTAATCGCATTTATATCGTGAACCGGTAGAGAGAATATCTTCCTTGCTAAATAGTTATAGATTAAAGAGACGAACTTCTTCTCATATCTCCCTCGCTTCCGACCGACACACATATCATACCCCTCCTCCACCTTCTCCACCAATTTCGGGATGTCAGAGGCGGCGAACTGTAAATCCGCATCAAAAATGATAATTATCTCCCCCTCGCTATTCTTTAACCCGGTAAGAATTGCCTCGGTCTTACCCAAATTTTGATTATGCCGGAAGACCTTCACATTGGGATATTTCATTGCCTCCTTCTTTGCTACCTCACCTGTGCCATCGGTTGAGCCGTCATCAACGATGACAATCTCATAGGTCTCGTCTAAGTTCTTTGCTAACTCTTCCAATAAGAGGGGGATATTTAAGACCTCATTATAAGCCGGACAGATAACCGTTTTTATCGCCTTCATAAAGGTATTCTCTTCTTAGGTCTCATTATACCGACCTTTTTTACCTTTGTCAACCAATTCTTTTATTCTCTCTCTTACCCTCTGGATGGCTTCATCGGTGCTTTTTAAAAGCGGATCTCAGAATTTTGGCGATGAGTTCGTCATAAGATATGCCAATATGTTCTGCCTCCTTGGGCAAATCCGAGAGTTCGGTTAAACCGGGCAGGGTATTTATCTCTAAGAAATAGGGTTCTTCCCCGGAAACGATCAAATCTATCCGGGAATAACAATTACAGCCGACTATCTTATGGGCTAAAAGGGATAAACTTTGAATCTGGGTGGTCAATTCCTTGCCGAACCTTGCCGGGCAGATAAATTCCGTCTCCCCGGCGGTATATTTAGCCCGGTAGTCATAAAACTCCTGCCTTTTTGGGAGGAGTTCTAAGATTGGCAAAGGCATATCTTCCAAAATCCCGCAGGTGGCAATGACCCCTGGGATATACCTCTCTAAGAATACCTCGCCAAACTCCCTTCTTGCCTCCATAACCTCCCTTTTGATAACCGATTTCTCCCTTAAAATCTTAACCCCGATAGAAGAGCCCTCATAACGCGGCTTTAGGACCATCGGAAGACCTAATCTTTCAAATGATTTCTCTATATCCTCCTCCTTTTCAATTAGCAAATATTCCGGAGTTGGGATCTTTGCATATTCAAATAACCTTTTGGTTGTAATCTTATCCATCCCGACTGCCGAAGCCCGGACTCCGCTTCCGGTATAAGGAATTCCCAGAAGTTCCAAAAACCCCTGGATTGTGCCATCCTCTCCGGGTCTTCCGTGCAGGCAGATAAATGCACAATCAATCTTGGCGGACTTTATCTCCTGGGCAAAATCCTTTGATATATCAATTAATACTGGGGTATGTCCCTGCCTTGCTAAGGATTCATAGACCTTTTTGGCGGTGAGGAGAGAAATCTCCCTTTCCCTTGACCAGCCCCCACCAATCACCCCAACCCGCATATCACTCTTACCCCTTTCTCCAACTTAAGCCGTTGGTGCAACCGTTGAAACGGTAACAACCGAACCAAGATAAAAAATCGCTTGCTTTTGCCAAGGTATCGTTGGGGATTAGTATTCAAACTGAATCACATTACAGGTGATAGTTCTCTCAATCCCCATTATCGGTTGAATCTTATCAATTATCACCCGGCCGATGGTATTAAAATCAGGTGCGGTGATGGTGGCGATTATGTCAAATGGTCCGGAGATGGCATCAATATGGGTAATCTCCTTAATCTTAGACAATTCCGACAATACCCTCCTTGCCTCCCCTGCCCTAACATTTATTAAAATATAGGCATTTGCCGTCATCTCCCCTCCCTTTCTTAATTAATAGATGAGGCTATCCAGTTGGTCAAATTTTACTACATTACAGGTGACTGTCTTCTCAATTCCCTCCAGCGACTGGATTCTCTCCGCAACGACCGCTCCGATGTAATTGAAGTCTGACCCTTGAACCAAGGCAATTATATCATAAGGACCGGTAACCGCTTCCACATACTGCACCCCGGGAATCTCCTGTATCTTCTCACAAATCCGCCGGGTGACACCTGGTTTGCAATTTATCAAAATAAATGCCGTTGCCTTCATAAGGAAATATTATAATCAAAAAATATGGATTGTCAAGCCCGATTTTAAGAAAGAAATTACAACTGAATCTTCACCATCTTCCGTTTACCGGTTAGACGACAAATTAGACCAAAAATTACCCCGCGAATTAGGCGAAAAATTAGACCAAAAATTACCCCTTCAATTACCATTGGTGGTGTCCCGAAATGTGTGGAAATTCCAATAAGTTTATGTATAATAAGAGG
>JBBIHO010000095.1:0-7019 GCA_037446935.1 Caldifarciminota bacterium
GTGAATATTATAAAGTATGGCGATGCGGTCGGTCTAATCCGGACCGCGGTCCTTTATATTCTGCTTTCTGCCTTCATATTCTTTATCTCCTATCTCCAGCGGATTCAATTATCAATCATTGGCGAGCGGGCAATTGCCGATGTGAAGAGTGATTTGTTTTCTCACATCCTCTCTCTACCCATCTCCTTCTTTGACAAACATCCCACCGGTAAAATCCTCACCCGGGTGGAATCGGATACCGAATCCTTAAAGATGCTCTTTACAGTTACCGGAGCAACAATTGTTACTGACTTGGTGATGCTTCTGGGTATGAGTTTCATAATGGCCTTCATAAATTGGAGGTTATATCTTTTGATTCTCATCCTTATCCCTCCATTCTCTTATGCCCTCTATTGGTTCCAGAAGAAGGTGCGACCGGTCTATATTGATATTCGGAAGAAGGTAGCAGAGATAAATAGTTTTATAAACGAAAGCCTTATCGGACTTTCGGTCATTCAGGCCTTTTCGCGTGAGGAGTATTTCTCACGGAAGGCAGATTGGCTTAATTTTGAAAAGTATGAGAAGGAAGTGAGAGGAATGAAGTTATGGTACCGCGTCTGGTTTTTGGTTGATTTTGGTGAAGTCGTAAGTTTAGTTCTCGTTTTGGGACTTGGTTCATTCTGGGCATTAAAGGGTTGGATAACTATCGGCACCCTCTTTCTATTTTTCAGTTATATCCAGCGCCTCTTTCTTCCTTTAAGGGGGCTCTCTGACCAGTTGAATGTAATCCAGCGGAGTTTTGCCTCCGCCGAGAGGATCTTTGAGATATTCTCCTTACCCACTGAGACTACTTTCCAGCCCGCCCTGAGGGCAATGGCGCCGGCTACTTCTCCACCCTCCAAAATTTCCTTAAAGGGGGTATCACTATCCTATGCGCAAGATAATTTAGTCCTTAAGGATATAAACCTCACCATAAAAAAGGGTGAAAAGGTTGCATTGGTCGGTGAAACCGGTGGTGGCAAAACTTCCTTAGTAAGTTTGCTCCTTCGGTTCTATGAACCGGTTTGCGGTGAGATTCTCCTCGGCGATTATGAACGAAAGGATGTTGATATAAAGAAGTGGCGAAGATTCTTTGGCTTCGTTCCCCAGGATGTTATACTCTTTCCTGGCTCAATCTTAGAGAATCTACGATTATTTGATAAGGGTATCGGTGAAGAAGAGGTCTTTGCCGCAACGAAGCGGTTAAAGATTGATGAAAGAATCCTTAATTTTCCTGATGGTTATGAGACAAATATTGTTGAGAGGGGAATAAATCTCTCGGTCGGGGAAAGACAACTTCTATCCTTTGCCCGTGCCTTAATCTTTGACCCACCGGTTTTAATTTTAGATGAAGCAACCTCTTCGGTTGACCCACAGACCGAATCGGTCATTCAGGAAGGGCTGCGGGAACTCCTTAGGGATAGAACTGCGGTCATCATCGCCCACCGTCTGGCGACAATTCAGATGTGTGACCGGATAATCGTTATCCATAAGGGGAGGATTGCCGAAGAAGGAAGCCATCAGGAACTCTTAGAAAGAAAAGGACTATATTATAAACTTTATAAACTCCAATTTGTTGAAGTATGAAATTAGTCTCCTCCTTCTGGAAGCGAAATAAATTCTCTCTTTTCCTTCTCCTTATCTTTACCCTCATCACTACGGCGACTAATCTCTCTTTTCCTTATATCTTAAAGAATATCGTTGACGGGATTCAGAAAAGGTTGGAGGCAAAGACTGTATTGTTTTATGTTGGTCTTCTTTTAATGCTCGGAACGCTCCGCTCTTTCTTAGCAACCCTGCTTCCCTTTTTGCGGGGTAGGACAAATGAGAGGTTTGCTTGGCTCTGCCGGAGTCAGGTCTTCTCTAAGATATTAGAGAAGGGATATAAGTTTTCCAATACCTTTCCCGGTGGTGATGTAATTGAACGTCTTGACCACGATTTATCTGATTTGTCCTGGTTTGCCTGCTCGGGGATATTCCGACCGATTGAGGGTGGTCTCACCCTCCTTTTAGGTCTTCTCATCCTCATCAGTATCAATCCGCTCCTCACCCTAATTGCAATTGCTCCCCTTTCTTTAGCTGGCATCTTCTGGTCAAAGATTGGCAGTCTTGTCTATTCCACCTATAATAAATGGCGGGAGAAGATTTCTCTGGTCTGTAATTATATTGAGTCATCAATGTCGGGGATAAAACTTTTGAAATCCTTCGCTAAGGAGGAGATACAGGAAGAGAGATTCTCTTCGCTTTTGAAAGATAGGATTGACTGGGCAATCCGTTATGTGAGATCAGAGGCGAAGGTGGGAATTGTCTTTCAGGGCGTTGCGGAATTTTCTATTCTGGTCATTCTCATTTTGGGTGGTATTTTAGTAATTAAGAAGGGGCTCACAATCGGTGAATTCGTTGCCTTTATGGCCTATATCGGACTCCTTGTGGCACCGGTATGGGATTTAGGAAATTTTTTCGTTGCCCGTAAAAGGGGTTTAGCCGCGGAAAGAAGAATAAGGGAATTGGCGGAATTTCCCCCGGCAATTGAAAGGAAGGGAGGGGTTCCCTGTCCTAAGAGCCTTTCCGCCATTAAATTCAATTCGGTCTCCTTTGCCTATGAGGAGGCAAGACCGGTATTGAAGAATATAAATCTTTTGATTAAAGAAGGAATGAAGATTGGTATTGCCGGCACTGTCGGTAGTGGCAAGACGACAATTGTTAAATTACTCCTTCGCCTCCTTGAACCAATCAGCGGTGAGATTATAATAGACAAGACTCCTTTGAAGGAGATAGACTTGAAGGAATTGCGTGCGCTCTTTGGCTATTGTCCTCAGGAGCCAACTTTATTTTCGGATACGATTTATAATAATATCCTATTCGGACGCGAAGGTTTCCAGGATAGAGTTTCGGAGGCTGTGAAGATAAGTGGATTGGCAGAAGAGATAAAAGAGATGCCAGAGGGAATAGACTCTCTGATTGGCGAAAGGGGAATTAAGCTTTCTGGGGGACAAAAAGAAAGGGTGGCAATCGCAAGGGGCATCTTAACTTCGCCCAAGATATTGCTCTTAGATGATGCTACCGCTTCTCTGGATGCGGAGATTGAGAAGAGAGTGGTTGCCAATCTCTTAAAGGAAAAGAAGACTGCGATCATAATCTCCCACCGCCTCTCTCTCCTCTCCCTCTGTGATATTGTCTATGTTTTGGAGCGTGGGGAGATTGTGGAGGAAGGCACACCCTTTGAATTATTGGCGAAGAGAGGACTCTACTGGAAACTCTATGAAAGGCAGTTGATAAGGGAAGAGTTGGAAAAGGAATGATAAGAATAATTGCTGGGAAGAGGTTTTTGCGCATTCCGGTTAAGACCCATATCCTAACCGAAAGGGATAATATTGTAGAGGTTGTTAAGCACTATGCCGGAGAGATTATAGAAGAAGGCGACATAATCACCATCTCGGAAAGTGCGCTTGCTATCACCCAGGGGATGGCAATTCCAACGGTGAAGATAAGACCAAGACTCCTCGCTCGCCTCCTCTGGCGATTTGTGCGGAAGGTTCCTTATGGGATTGGTTTAAGGAGTCCTTATAGTATGGAATGTGCAATTAGAGAAGTGGGGCAAGTGAGAATTTTGCTTGCCGCTTTTGTCTCGGCTTTGACAAAACTTATTGGGAGAAGGGGTGATTTTTATCGCATTGCGGGAAAACAGGTAGCGATGATTGATGCCCCTCATACATCAGGGGTTAAAGAATACTATGAATGTGTGATTATGGGACCGAAAGAACCGGATAAAGTCGCAAAAGAGATCAAATTGGCTACCGGTTGCGAAACGGCGATTATGGATGTGAACGACATCGGTGGCTCCTGGGTCGTTGGTTCTTCTCTTGGCGTGAATAAGAGATTATTGGAAGATATAATGTGCGATAATCCCGCCGGACAAGGTGGACAACTCACTCCCATAATAATCATCCGTCCGCTAAAAGATGAAAAGGGGAAATAGACCCATCGGCAAAAGGCGCTTCCAGAATCTTCCTCTTATTGGACGATACGGACTCTCCAAATCAGCGCTTTTGGATGCTTATCATCTCTCCGAAGAGGCAAGTAAGTTCGGGTTTGACTGGAAAGATGAAGGCGGCGTTTTGAATAAGATTACCGAAGAGATGAAAGAATTGAAAAGGGCAATCAAGAGAGGGAAGAGAGAGGAGGTCCGAGAAGAGTTTGGGGACCTTTTATTTTCTCTCGTCAATCTATCAAGGCATCTGAAAATTAATCCGGAAACTGCCCTAACAAAAGCAACCGCTAAATTCTGGCGTCGCTGGCAAGGGGTTAAAAGGGAAATGAAAAAGAAGGGAAGAGAACTGAATGAAACGAACTTAAAAGAGATGGACGAAATTTGGGAGAGGCAGAAGAGGAAGCGATTATCTTCCAGAGGTAGGGCTTCGCCAGCCTCCAATGGCTAACATCGGAGTTCACATCTTCTCCCAGAGGAATTCCCAGATCCCTTTTCTCTTTATTCGTTTCTCCATCACAAAACTCCCTTCCTGAACGAATGGTCTAAACTCCTGGGCATAGTAGAGTCTTCGGGCATTCGGATTTTTGCCATACCACCTTCGGCCCTGGCGGAAAATTCTTTTTAAGGTATAGTCATAATCACCGGTCTGGGTATAAAATCCGTAGTCAATTAGGGCAACGAGCATCGCGACATGTCTCGGATAGGCAACAACCGAATAGGCATTATTCTTCTTCGCTAAACCGAATGTTATCTTAATAAAGAGTCGGGAAAGCGCTCGCCCCCGGAATTTTGGCCGGATATAGGCACGGGTCAATTCCCACCTTCTCTTTTTGTCGCCATCCGGATTTTCCCATTGATGGTCAATCCGCACATAACCAATCGGTTCGGTGCCACTGTAAAGCCAGATTTCTAAGAGTCTCTCCTTCGTGATTGGGTCCTGATACTGATAAAAGGCAATCTTATAACCTTCCATTGTGAAGTGGCGGGTATTCTCCTGTGTCTTGGAAAGGGGAAGGTTTTCAATAAAAGAGATTAGTTTCTCATCGTCTTCTGCTGGAACTATATGAATAATCTCCTCGCAGATCTTTTGCTCTAATTCTTTATTCATCGGCGCTGACGAATTCTTTGCTCCGCTTGCCGGAGACGGGATAGAATCGCTTCTAACTCCTCTTCGGTCTCAATTAAAACCCTTCGCGATTTGGAGCCAACATAAGGACCAACAATTCCTGCCCTTTCTAATTGGTCAATAATCCTCCCGGCTCTTGCCCATCCAACATCTAACTTCCGTTGGAGCATTGATACCGATGCCTCCTTATGAAAAAAACAATGCCTTGCCGCCTCATCAAAATATTCATCCAGTTCTGTCTCCCAATCTATCTTTCCTTCTTTACTGCGCACTAAACCTTCTTCCTCCTCCAGGGGGCTATGATATTCTAAGGAGAGAATCTTATCCGCCACCTCCTCGGTAAGGATCTCAGCGAGTCGTGCCCTCTCTTCTGGGATACTCGCCTTTTCCTTATTTATCAACATATCAATTACCCCGCTTTTGACAATCGCCTCCGCCTTCTTCGTAGCATCCCGAGTTAAACCTTTGAGGAGTTCCTTTAAGTATCTTTTTGCCCAGAGCGCCACCAACCGTTTCGTCTCTTCCACCGAGATGAAGGCACCGTGCAGTCTGAGAGGTTCTCCTTTGCCCGGAGGTAAGAAGAGCATATCGCCCAAACCGAGGAGACTTTCCGCCCCATTCATATCAAGGATTGTTCGGGAATCGGTCTTGGATGCTACCTGGAAGGCGATGCGGCAAGGAAAGTTTGCTTTGATGAGGCCAGTTATCACATCCACCGAAGGTCTCTGAGTTGCTAATATGAGATGGATTCCCACCGCCCGCGACATCTGGGCGAGCCGGGTGATTTTCCTTTCAATCTCCGATGTATCCTTTACCGTCTTCATCAAATCTGCCAGTTCATCAACCACAATTACGATGTAAGGTTTTTTCTTCTTCCCCATCGCTTCGCACCGCATATTATAAGTGTCAATATCTCTCACTCCCAAGCGGGCGAACTCGCTGTATCTAATCTCCATTACCTGGAGTATCCGGTCTAACTCCTTTGGTGCATTCTGGGGGTCAGTGGTAGTTAGACCTAAGAGATGGGGAATCGGATCGTAAATCGGTAGTTCCAATTGTTTTGGGTCAATGGTCAAAAATCGCACCTCTTGATAAGAAGAACGATAGATGATTGAAGATATGATACAATTTATGCAGACCGATTTACCAGAGCCGGTAGTCCCAGCAATTAGGATATGGGGCATCTGCCGCAAATCGGCAATATACGGTTCGCCGGTTATTGTCTCGCCCAAAACAAAGGCTAAGGGTGAAGAAGAGGAGTTCAATACCCCGCTCTCCAAAATCTTTCTTAGCCTCACAATGCGCCTTTTCTTATTTGGTATCTCAATCCCGACTGCTGGCTTCCCAGGGATCGGGGCTAAAATCCTTATCCTTTCCGCCCTTAAAGAGAGTGCCAAATCATCTGCCAGACTCTCTATCTTCTGAATCTTCACTCCCGGTGCCGGCTCAAATTCAAATCGTGTGATCACCGGACCGGTCAATATATTAGTGACCTCACCTTCAATAGAAAATTCCCGAAGTTTGTTTATTAGTGCGGTTGCCTCTTCTTTTAACTCCTTCTCATCTTTCAATGCCTCTTCCTCATTTTCTTCCGCTAAGGAGGCAATAAATTCTTTATCAAAATCTTCCCCTCTCTCCACATCCACTTCCTCTCTCGCTTCTTCAATTTCTTCTACCTTTCCTTTCTCTTCTTCTTCACCTTTACCGGAAACCCTTTCCTTCTCTTTTGGCACACTCTCCCTTAGAGGAGTGACCTTTTTCAGGAAAAGAATCTTCTTTATCAATCTCAGAAGGGACCTGCCAGTCCCGAGGATTAATCTAATGAGTAGTTTGAGACAAGTGAAGATAAATCGGAGTGCGGAATAGACTGGAATCCTTATCCCG
>JBBIHO010000096.1:0-7006 GCA_037446935.1 Caldifarciminota bacterium
TTAATTGAATATAAGGCTTCTTTATCTTACATAGGGATTGTGAAGGAGATAGAGGCTCTTACCAAGAGGCTTGACAGAGCGTATCGGAAGAAGTACAGTATTACGGCTGATGACGAAGAAAATGGCGAATATTCTTAACTTAGTTTCGGCTAACGCCGTCCGTTGGAAGCGGGAGATTTTATTATGATGAAAGACGGCGCAAATTGGCTGAAAGATATTGTGTATCCTTTGTGGATAGATTGTGGATTATCTGAATAACTCCTTAGTTTTCAGTTGAATCAGATCTCTGCCTTCTTCTTTTTTTTATAATCTTTTACACATCTCTTGATTTTACGGAATTAATCTTTTTTCCACCAAATTCCCTTTTTAACTATCACAACAAACTCTATTTTTAAAAATATAAATGGAAGTTGCTATTGACAATTTACCCTTTATTCTTTATATTTTAGGTTATGAACAAAGCAATAGAATCAAAAAAACGCAAAAAGGGGGTGAGAAAATATGACAAAGGCTGACTTAATTAACAAAATCGCAAAGGATGTCGGACTAACGAAGAAACAAGCCGGACAAGCATTAGATTCCTTTATGGATGCAATAAAGACCGTTATGAAGAAAGGCGACGAATTAACGCTTCCCAAATTTGGACGTTTCTATGTGAAAAAGACGAAGGCACGAATTGGGCGTAATCCGGCAACCGGAGAAGAGATAAAGATACCAGCAAAAAAAAGACCAGCCTTCCGTGCGGGAAAAGAATTGAAGGATGCCACAAAATAAAAAGAAGGGGGTAGGAAATCTCCTGCCCCCTTTAATATTTTCTCCACCCTACCTTAAATTATTAGACCAAACAAAACTACCCAATAAGATATCTTATATCACAATTCAGAATTATAAGGCTCTAATTAAGGCAATAAAGAAATTGAGAGTAAGGGGAGCACCACTTATCGGAGTTGCCGCTGCTTATGGTATCGCTTGCGAGGCGCTTAGATTAAAATCAAAAGTAAGAGATAAATTACCTAAGGTCATTTCCGAAGTGAAGGCTTCCCGACCTACCGGTTTTAATCTCTTCTGGACATTAGAAAGGATAAACAAAATTCTCAAGTTAAAACTAAACAACCAGGAATTAATAAAAAGGATAACTGAAGAAGCAAAAGCAATAGAGAAGGAAGAGAAAGAAAGATGTGAGCAAATTGGCGAAATTGGGGCAGGTTTATTAAAAAAGAGGGCACGGGTTTTAACAATATGTAATACCGGCTTTCTGGCGACCTCGGGAATTGGAACTGCCTTAGGAGTGATTTACAAAGCAAAAGAGCAGGGAAAGGATATTACTGTATTTGTCTGTGAAACAAGACCACTTCTCCAAGGAGCAAGGTTAACAACCTTTGAATTAAAAAGAGAAGGAATTAAGACCTTTCTTATTACTGATGGTATGGTTGGAGCGATTATGCCGGAGATAGATATTGTCTTGACCGGTGCGGATCGGATAGCCCGGAATGGTGATTTTGCTAATAAAATAGGAACGCTAACCTTAGCAATTTGTGCCAACTATTATAAGAAGCCATTTTATTGTGTTGCCCCAACTTCTACCATAGATTACTCCTTAAAAACTGGGAAGGAGATTATAATTGAAGAGAGAAAAGAGGAAGAGATTATTTTTCCACCGTGGGCGAAGAAGCCAATTGCCCCGAGGGGAATCCGGGTTAGAAATCCGGCTTTTGATGTGACGCCACATAATTTAGTGACCGGGATTATTACCGAAGAGGGAATAATCACTCCCCCTCTACCTGAAGGACTAAATGGAGGCATTTACAAATAACCATGGTTTCTCTTAATCGCTATTCTGATACGCTATGCCAACTGATGGACTGAAATCGGAGGGATAAAAAGGGATTTTCCGTTTGACAATTCCGAATATCAGCGTAAAATAGTGTGATGGCTAAATTTATTTTTGTCACTGGTGGCGTTGTATCTTCTCTCGGAAAAGGGATTGCTACGGCTTCAATTGGTCTTCTCTTGAAATCCCGCGGTTTGAAGGTTACCCTCCAAAAGTTAGACCCTTACATAAATGTTGACCCGGGAACAATGAGTCCATTTCAGCACGGCGAAGTCTTCGTAACCGAAGATGGGGCAGAGGCCGATTTGGATTTGGGGCATTACGAGCGATTCTTAAATGAGAATCTCACAAAAGAGAATAATCTGACTGCTGGGCAGGTCTATCTTTCGGTGATTGAAAAGGAACGGCAAGGACTATTTTTAGGCGGGACGATTCAGGTGGTTCCTCATATCACCGGTGAGATTAAGGAAAGGATAAGGCGGTTGGCGCAAGAGGATGTTGACTGTGTGATTGTGGAGATTGGCGGGACGGTCGGTGATATTGAAAGCCTACCCTTCTTGGAGGCGGCAAGGCAGATGGCATTAGAAGAAGGAAAAGAGAATGTCTTATTTATTCATCTTACCCTGGTGCCTTTTATAAAGACGGTGGAAGAATTCAAGACAAAGCCAACCCAGCATTCGGTTAAAGAACTGCGGGAGATCGGTATCCAGCCCGATATTATTATCTACCGCACCGAAAAACCACTGAAGCCGGAGATAAAAGAGAAGATTGCCCTCTTCTGTAATGTGAATAAGGAAGCGGTGATTGAAGGTATCGACACGGATAATATCTACCGGATTCCCTTAATCTTCCACAAGGAAAAATTAGACTGGTTAATCTGCCAGTATCTCGCAATAAAAGGAAAGGAGCAAGACTTGAAAAGATGGGAAGAATTCGTTGCGCGGTTGGAGAATCCAAAGGAGGAGGTGACAATTGGTTTTTGCGGCAAATATCTTAATGTGAAGGATGCCTATAAGAGTGTAATAGAAGCCTTACTTCATGCTAGCGCCGCAACCAGCACTAAAGTGAATTTAAGGTGGATTGATGCTGAAGAGTTGGAGAGGCCAGAAGGGGAGAAGATGCTTTTCGGTGTGGACGGGATTTTAGTCCCCGGGGGGTTTGGTCCGCGCGGGATGGAAGGAAAGATGATTGCCATAAGAAAAGCCCGAGAGGATAAGATTCCTTATCTCGGTTTATGTGTTGGCTTGCAGTGTGCGGTAATTGAATTTGCGCGGAATGTCTGTCATCTCTCTGGAGCAAATTCTACCGAATTTGACCCCGATACCCCTTATCCGGTCATTTATTTGATGGAGGAATATACCGGGGCAAAAGGAATGGGCGGAACATTACGGAGAGGCGCCTATCCAGCAATTCTCGCGGAGGATTCTCTCGCCTATTCAATTTATGGAGTGAGAAGGATTTACGAACGGCACCGACACCGCTATGAGGTGAATCAAGAATTTCTCTCCCAGTTCAGTAAGTTTGGCATGATCGCCTCCGGAGTTTCGCCCGATGGGAAGTTAGTGGAGATAATTGAGTTAAGAGACCATCCCTTTTTCATTGCTACCCAGTTCCATCCGGAATTTAAATCCCGACCCCTCGCACCCCATCCCCTATTTGTCGCCTTTCTGAGGAAGGCATTAGAGAGAAAAGAGGTGTCAGGTGTTAGGCTTGATGCTTGAATTCTGCCTATCGCTCATTCTCTTTCTTTATCTTCTAATAAGGAGGGATTATCGGCGAGAGATAGAGAAGAATTTTTATCAAATATTCAGAAAAAGGGAGAAATCCTTCTGGCGGCGGAATGCCCAACGACTTGGGAGAAACTTCGCTCTGATGTTAAACCCCACCCCTCTCTATCCCTCGCTCCTTGACAAAAACCAATTTATCAGGGAAAATATAAATATGGGGAACGGAATGATCTTCTTAACCCTCCACTTTGGGCTATGGGAAATCCTGCCTACCCTTTTTCGTTCCTCTGGCTATCCGGTTGCAATTGCAGTTAGTAGACAACGGAATCCCTTCTTTGAAAGATTCTTGCTCTCGTTTCGGAGGCGGAAGGGGATAAAGATTCTCTCTAATATCCCGGATATGATACAGTGCTTAAAGGAGGGCTATCTCTTAGGATTTGCTTGTGACAATACGCAACGGACAAAGAGGGTTTATCTGCCAGAGATTGGGGCAAGTATCATAAAGACCCCATTTCTTTTGGCAAAAAGGACAAAACTTCCTCTTTATGCAATATTATCCAAGGAGGATAATTGCCAGTTAGTGATTATGATGGAAAGGATAACCACCGAAAGAGATTTTGCCCGATTCGCGGTTGAATTTATAAAGAGATATCCGGAAGACTGGATATTTTGGGGGAAGGGATGAGAATTTTCCTTCTAATCTCTCTCTTGTTTGGAATTGGCTGCCAGAAGAAGGAAGAGAAGGCAAAGGAGGCGAGAACTACACCTTCTCAAATTACCCTTCACTTTGAGATGGATGAGTCGGTCTCAGGGAAACGGCTCTATCGGCTTTATGCCGCTTCCGCCTTGCTTTATGAAGAGGCAAGAATAATTGAGGTTACTCTCCCAAAGATTTACTTCTTCTCCGAGGGAAAGGTAAATTCTATCCTCTCCGCACAAGCGGGAAGGGTCTTTTTAAAGACCTCGGACCTATTAGCAAAGGGAGAGGTGACAGTTGCCACTATGGACTCAACCTATCTATTTACCGATTCATTGGTCTGGAATAATAAAGACCAGAAGATTGAAACTGATGCCTGGGTTAGAATTACAAGCCCGAAGGCAAAGATTGAAGGGCAAGGGTTAGTAGCGGATGCCTCATTATCAAAAATAACGATAAAGAGCGAGGTGAAAGGAACAGCGGATTATGAGTTTAAGTAAAACGATGCTTCTTCTTTTCTCTTGCCTCTCTTCTTTTGCCGCGGAGATTTGCGCGACGAAGATGGAGATTATTCAGGAGAAAGGCGAAAGGGTTACCCATCTTTCGGAAGGTCTTATGATTTTAGATGGGAAGACACAGATTCGGGCGAAAAGCGGATTCTTCTTCCCTACCCGGAATCTCCTTCTCCTTTTGGATTCAATCGTAATTAAAGGGGAAGAAGGAGAATTGAAGAGCGATTCCGCAGTCTATTTCTTAGGGTCAAAAGAGAGTGAGTTGTTCAAAAGGGTGGAGTTAGATTTGGAGACATTGAAGATTTTAACCAACCACCTCAAATGGGACGGCAAAAAGAAGGAGGCAAGAGGTGAAGAGGTATTAATAATCTTCAAGGGACGAGATGTTGAAATTACTGGCAAAGATGGGGTTTATTCTCTGGAAAAGAAGATAGGGGAGATTAAGAAGGAGCCTCTCCTTATCTTAAAAGGGGAGGAGACAACAAGGATTACTGCTGAGATGTTCATTTATGATGGAAGGCAAGGAAGGTTGTTTACTTATGGTGATTCCAGGGTTACCCAGAAGAATCGTATCTTGAGATGTGATACCCTGGTCTATTTCTTAGAAGGGGATTCGGGAATTGCTGGAGGAGGCAAGCCACATTTGGTTGGTGAGGATGGGGAGATTAGGGGTCGCGAGTTTCGGTTCTTTGCCGAGAAGGATGAGGTGAAGGAGATGAAGGTGCTCGGAGAAGTGGCGGCGGTTTATAATAGAAGCGATGAAAGGGTGGA
The DNA here is from genome assembly GCA_037446935.1 of Caldifarciminota bacterium. Classification (GTDB taxonomy): domain Bacteria; phylum Hydrothermota; class Tepidihabitantia; order Tepidihabitantales; family JBDRVQ01; genus JBBIHO01. The sequence continues at coordinate 5,539 of JBBIHO010000096.1, forward strand.
AATTGGCGGCGAAAACCTTGTGGCATATCTCTCCGATGGTAAGGTAGTAGAGATGGCTTTTGAAGGGATAACCTATGGCCGGATGATAAGGAAAAAGTGATTTGGGAGAGATGATGGAAAATCAGCCGGATAATATGCTACGCGGAGTGAATATCTCTAAGACCTATGGAAGAAGATATGTGGTGACAGATGTGACGATTGAGGTGAGAAGGGGTGAGGTGATTGGTCTTTTAGGCCCGAACGGCGCCGGGAAGACGACCACCTTTCAGATAATGACCGGATTTCTTAAACCGAATGGTGGGCGGGTCTTTCTTGATGGGATAGATATCACTCACTTGCCGGTTTATAAAAGGGCGAGGTTAGGACTCGGCTATCTGCCACAGGAGCCGTCGGTATTTCGGAAATTGACCGTTGAGGAGAATATTAGGGCAATTTTAGAACTCGTGGGGAGGGAAGATGAGATTGAGGTAACAGAGAGAATATTGGCAAAATTGGGGATTGACCACTTGTCTAAGAGGAGAGGGGATACCCTTTCCGGGGGTGAAAGAAGAAGGGTGGAACTGGCGAGGGCATTAGCCACAAAGCCAAATTTTTTGCTCTTAGACGAACCCTTTACAGGGATTGATCCCATCGTCCGCCAGGAGATTCAGAATATCATCAGGCGCTTGTCAGAAGAGAACATGGGGATTTTGGTGACCGACCACAATGTCCGGGAGACATTAGAGATAACCGATCGGGCATATCTCATATACGATTCCCGTATCCTATTCGCCGGGACAGCCCAGGAATTGATTGAGCACCCAGAAGTGAGGCAACTCTATTTAGGAGAAAGGTTCCGAATATGAAGCCAGAGTTAAGATTAGAACAGAAACTACTCTTAACACCTCAGTTACTCTTAAACCTAAAACTCCTCGCCCTGTCAACCCTGGAACTGGAAATGGTTTTAAGAGAGGAGTTAGTGAAGAATCCCTGCCTTGAGGAGGTTACCGAGTCGGAAGAAGCATCCACTACCTTGGATGGAAGCGAAGTGAAAAAAGGGGAAGAGAGAAGGGATGATGAATTTGAATTTTCCGACCTTCTGCCGGATGATGGATATTTGCCCGGATTTAGCTCCGAAAGGAGGGAAGAGGAAGGATACGAATTCGCTCTGCCGGCAACATCTACCCCAGTTGATACACTATTATCGGTCGTAAAAACCCGGTTGGCAAATGAGGACCATCCCTATGCGGAGTATATCCTACACAACCTGGATGAAGATGGTCTCCTCATATTATCAAAAGAAGAGATACTGGCAAGTTTAGAGATTACAGAAGAGAGGTTAGATAAAATATTGGAGGTGATTAGAGGTATTGAACCCGGGGGAATCGCCACTTTCAACCGGCAGGAGTTATTTTTAGCCCAATTAAAACTCTTAGGCTATGCGGGGTCATTAGAGGAGAGGATAATAAAAAGTGCCTACGAACAATTT
>JBBIHO010000097.1:0-2425 GCA_037446935.1 Caldifarciminota bacterium
GCCTGGTGAACGAAGCGATGTTTCAGCCCCTGCCGGCAAGGATGTCTATCCAGACCTTTCCCTCATAACTACTTGGTAATATTAGACTTATAAGCCAGAAATTGAGAACCTCGGCCTTTAGATGACGATTTTGCCTGATTTTCGCCTTTGTCCTGAATCTATATGATAAACGCATAGCCATTGTTAATACTTCGCTTTTTCTTTTCGCCAATCACCACATTTTTTGATGAGTATTCCAGCCGATAGACCTTAATAAATCCGGTCTTTATATTCAACCGCGCCAGTTTCTCAATCAATCTCTCCCTTGATTTCTTATCCAACCGACACTCAAAGACACTCTTTTGCACCCGAAAACCAAAGCCCTTTAAGATGCGGTCAACCTTTGCCCGCTCGGTATCCGATGTGATGTCATAGACAACGGTGTAATCAGCAATTCCTCTCATACCGTCCAGATGTAAAATGTTAAAGAACCACCTTCCAGCACCCACTTCTTTATAATATTCACCTGAATATAGATGTTATCCTGAAGTGAAAGGCCCTTTTTATCAGGTCTCTTTGTCATCTCCGCTTCAAACTGGTCAATAAATTTCTTAGCGGACTCTCTTTTTAGATAGGCACCATCCTTGGTCTCGTTGAAGTCCTCTTTATCTATTACCTTTAAGTTTATCAGCCGAATAATGAAGCGGTCAATACGCGGCCGAAAGAGTTCGGAGATATCATAGGCAAGTGACTCGTAATCGTCACCGGCACTGTGGAGAAAACCGAGGTAAGGATTTAAGCCAACTGCTCTCAAGGTGGCATTGATGCGGGCAAAAAGGAGATAATAGCCAAAATTTAATAGGGAATTGATTCGGTCCGGTGAACTCCTCTCCCTTTTCCGAATCAAAAAGGCGGGATTTTCAATCAGTAGATTTAACTGCTGGTAAATCTTTTTTGCGATTGACCCCTCCAGTCCCCGAATCTCGTTAACATTACCCGCTTGGTTAATCTTTTCAATGACACCTGCCAGTTCTCTAATAAATAGATTCTGACCGGGCTTGTATCTCTGTTGGAAGAGGGAGATGTAATTTTTGATTTTGGCTATCGCAAATTCCTTAGCCAGACACAAGAATTCGGTATCGGATAGGGAGTAGTATTTTCGGCTGTGTTCGCTTAAAATATCGTAATATCTCTTAGAGTCAGGTTTCACGGTTGTGATGTAATAACCAGTAGCGAGAGTGATGGTCAGGGGGATGCCAAACTCAATGCATTTCCTAATCAGGGCAGTGGAGAAAAGGCTCTTTTCCATAACCATAATCTCACTAATCCTAATAAACGGGATTGTTTCTATCGGCACTCGGTTCCGACAGATGCTGACCGCATCGCCGTTTACCGAGAGATAAAGGTAGGGCTCGGTGATGTATAGAGGTTTCTTCATTCGCTTGAACTCCTCTTCTGGTTTGACTACCACCTCAGACCTTTCAAACCTGATTCCTAAGAATTGGAAGCCATCTTTAATCGGTTTCACTCTCGTCTTTTTTAGATTCAGTTTTAAGCCGAGTTCGGAGAGGAAGGATTCGCTCTTTGATAGAATATCTTCTGCCTCCCTTTTGGTTTTGGTAAGGATTACGAAATCATCGGCATATCTGATTAGCCGCACATTCCATTGGCTCACCTTCTCGCCAAATGAACCCAGGTATAGGTTGGCAAGGATTGGTGATAAGGGACTGCCCTGGGCTAACCCTTTTTGGCGGGGGTGAAGTTTGCCATCCAGGATATAGCCGTTTTTAAGCGAATGGATTAAAAGGGCTTTTAAGACGGTGTCGTTTGTCGGTAGGTAGAATTCTAAGAGACGAATGAGGATACCTAAGTCAACCGAGGGGAAAAAGTCTTCAATATCCAATTCAAGAAGATAGCGGTAACCATCGGCAATCGCCCTCTGAAATAAGGAGATTGCCTTTTCCCGTGAAATCCCTTTACGAAAACCAATTGATTCTGGTTCAAAGAACCGTTCAAAAATCGGCTTGATTGTCCTTAAGAGATACTCCTGGACAACCAAATCCTTGAAGGACAGTTGTTCTACGATTCTCTCTCCGGCACCCTTTTTCTGAATCCGAAATGCGGTGTTTGGGGTTGGCTCATAACTGCCTTCTTTCAGTTCTTCGCAGAGGTCTTCAGCATATCCTTCTTCGTCAAATTGAAAGTCATTACCAGAGGATAAGGATTCCATCGCACTATCGTATCTTTCAATCACATCCCGAATTGTGGACAGAAGCGCCTTTTTATCAGGGAAATACCGGGCAAAATAAGGAGGTGATTTTTTATAAAGCCGATAATAACCCTGGCTATTGGAGAGTTTGGTGCCGGTATGAAGTTCACTGCCTAAAATTAGAAAGGGTAAGAAGTCTTGATAGGAACCCTTGATATAAAGTTTGCCAACACATCC
>JBBIHO010000097.1:2435-6458 GCA_037446935.1 Caldifarciminota bacterium
TTAATATACTGGGTTCCGGACCCAGACCTCGCCTGATGTCTAATCTCTGTGTAATGCCAGTAATATGGGAAAAGGAAAAATTGGTCGCTTTCGCTCTGATAGAGAATCTCTCGGCCAAATAACCGAGAGAACCGCCTTTCAAAGGATTGGATAAAGGTTGCTTTGTCAATAAAGGTGCGTTCTCTATCTTTCGCTGGTTTGAACGGAAACGGAGTTAGGAATTCTAAACAGATTTCTCCCTCGGGATTAAATGGCTCTCTCTCCTCCAGGAGACGGAAGAGATTGCGCTCCTCAATTGGACCGAGATTTTTAATCGCAAAGTTCTTACCAGTCTCTGGGTCTTTTAGATAGGTCTTGAATGTCTCAAGCCAATGCTTGATATCGGCTAATCGCCATCCTTCGGAATCGCTTGCCAATTTTTTAGTAAAGAAGATTTCAATCGGGATTTGAACCGATTCGTAAATCTTAAAAGTATGTCTCTTATCTTTAAGATGAAAGAATATAAGGTTTTCCTCTTGATTATCCGGAAAGGCGAGGGCAGTTACGCCTTTGATTATCGCCTGGATTATTGAAAGGGGATGGGCGGTTGCCTGAGGGATTGAACGGATGTTGACCAAAACTACGGATAGACGATACCAGACAAGTTCCGTAAGAAGCGATAAACCACTGGTCTTCATATCCGTCGTATGAGTATACCAGAAATCCTTTATCCTGACAAGGAGGTAAGACTACCGAATTGTCCAAAGAGCAAAGATTAAAGATTAAATCTTACTTAAGTCTAATACAGGATAATATTTTGCATCGGGCATTTTCTGATAAATCACTAATGACCGATTTTTACCAAGGCCCATTCCAATAAGGAAGGAAAGGGGCATATGAGTGCTTAATAAGAGGTGTATTTTTTCCTTTCCCTGAGAAGCATTTCTTATTAAAGTAAGAATCTCGCGGGCGCAGAGAACTAATTTGTCTTCTTCCTCTGCCGGCTGTCCATCTATTTTTACGATATGATAAAAGCCGACACTTTTCCCTTGACCTTTGAGTATTTGACACAATTCCTCTGCCGATTTTCGGGGGTCTTCGGGTGTTGCCATAATAGAAACAACAATTTCTTTACAATTATCAATGGCGCCTTTTCCTTCCACAAACCGGAATTCATTAACTGGAGACTCTAATATGCGGGCACCATCGGGGTTCTCCTTGCTCCTTGATAAATCTACTACCTTTTTATATGGAGGATAATAATGATAGAGGAATACCTGAGCATATCTTCCTGTGGCAGCACCCATCCCAAAAGCGAAAGCATTCGGACTCAAAATAAAAAAGTGCAAAAACTTTTCACCCGGAAGTATCGCCTCAATCCTGTTTTTCTGAGATTCAAATTCCTTTATCAAAGCATTCCAATCGCTCGGTTGGGTACTAAGAAAGAGTCGGTGATGTAAAAGAAAATCTAATTTTTCAATTTGGAAGTAACGCCAATAAAAATTAGGGTTAAAAGCGTAACCTTTCATACTCATTATTATTTCATTCCACATGCTTTTCACCTTATCCAACCCCTGGCCTATGACGATAACAATTGGGATATGGTGTCTTTTAAGTGAGGAGATTAATTTAGAGGCTGAATGATACAAATTCCATCCGGAATAGCCTAAGGCAAAGATGAAGATAATAAGTGCAATTGGTCTTATTCTTCCGACGGTGAGAGTCAAAATTAAACTAAATATCCCACTAAAAATAAACACATATTCTTGTTTTAAGAAAATTCGCAAAATATCTTTTTGTTTCATTTATCTATTTTCTTGTGCATATCTCTACCCACCCCAAAGGCAGGGTTTCGTCTATTCGCTTTCGGGTAGCAGGAGGTTTTACTCTATAACCCTTGATGCCCAGTTCTTCTGCCAAGATTAAGCAAGATGTAGCGTAAGCGGTTGAACCCTGTCCTAAACGGATTAGTGTTCCATCCGCTTTTATTTCTGCTTTATCCTTATTAAGAACTCTTTGGTACAACTCTTTTACTATCTCAAGGATTTCCGTCTCCATAAGAATAGTATTTTGGGATTTAATCTCCGTAGAGAATTCCATTCCTTCCTTTAAGGTCTCATAAAGAATTGGCAATTCATCACCGCTTTTAGAACCCTTAACTCTCGCCAAGGATATTTGAAGAACATCGGAAGGTCTCTTACCTTCGCTATCAACTACATCTAACCAATGTGCAAACCGAGTTTTAATGGCACCTTTGGTAAAACGGGAAAAGGCAAAATTAAGCAACTCGTCGTAACGAAAACGACCTTGTAGACTCTGAGTGATAAAATCTTTATCTTCAGCTGATATAGATTTCTGATAGGCTTCTTTCAATGAGTGCCAGAAAATGGCGGAGAGGATACTGCCTTTTAAGGAACTGCCGGGGATATAAACCTTGCCAGCGGTTTTAATAAATTCCTTAACTACGGTTTTATTATTTTCAAGGTATTCTCTGGCTTTATTCGTTATCGGTATGGTATAAAGGATATGTCTTTTCAGAAGGTCATTAGGTAAAAGGTCTCCAATATAGCGTTGGGTTTCCGCTGACTTTATAAAATCTTCTATTAAAGGCTTGAATTCAGGGTCAGTAAATAATCCATCCATATAAATTCGGTGGAAGGAATCATTAACTAAATACTCGGTCGGACTTATTTCTTCGCCTGAGCCGATATGAACCGGACTAAGAATTCGGAGAGTAATTTTCATAATCTTACCCCATTTTGCAAGGTAAAGAAAATATATATCCGTAGCGATAGACTTCGTGATGTTGGAAAATCTCAGGTTCCACCGGGACAAGTCTTCCTTCTCTCTCTGGTTCTTTTGGGAAGACTGAACCTTCGGCAAACATTCGGATTGACCGGCGTCGCAAACTGGAACCGTAAGGTGAATAAATATACCCTTTTCTTTCAATCAAGTCATAGAATCCCTCTTTTATCCCGCTCGTTTCTGTCTCATCCTTTGGATAATATAATGACAAAGAGACAATCCAATTTCCATTTAACGGGGTATCAATTTCTACTTCTTCAAAAGTTGGCTTTTCCATTAATCCTTTACCAGAAGAACGGTCACCCCCAATTCCTTCATCAGCCAAAAGGTGAAATGTCGCTTCAAATTTGGGGGAGAATTCATTGGTTAGGTATTTAACGAGAAAGAAAAGTCCAGCATCTTCTCTATAAGTTACCTGACCGAAATGGAAGAATCTCTCACCGGGATGATTATCTAAACGGCCAAGGCCGACACGAGGGACATTGTCTAATTCCCAGGGGTAGCGCGGTTCCCTTTCTGCCATACCCTCCTCTGATTCTTTCTTCTGTCGTGGTATAGTTTTGACTTCATTTATCAACTCCTCTAATTTTTCGCCTTTCAATAATCGCTCAAATCCCGCCTTTTCCACAAATTCTACCTTTACAACCTCCTTTTCTGTAGATAATTGGTTCTTGGGGACAGGAAAATAAAGAAGGTCTCCCCAATAAGGAAAGGCAGAGGATATGAGAAAGTCAGGTCTATTTTCATTAAATCGCCTGATAAGGTTTTTTAATTCCTCCTCGTCGTGCAAAAGTCGGAATGCGTGGCAAAAAGCAGAGAATAAAGTATCCGAGTGAATAAAGGTATTGCTTCCTTCCAGCCACCTTTCTCTTTCGCCTAAGTGAATTGGTCCTTTCGGTTTTAGTTTACAGAGAGTGAATTTCATTATTTCATCTAAGTCTACTCTTTATAGTTTCAAAATTCTCAACTATCTTTGCTGGGGTTTTAAGGTCACCGTTAATTTTTCTATCAGGAGTTAAGTCAGTTTTGCCTGTTTCGTAATCGGATGCCTTATTCCAATAAACTTCTATTTCATTAAATTCAACTTTGCCATAGCCCCTTGAACCCATTCCGCCGAGATAGTCGTCTTTCAGCATATCCAAAGCTTCAAATACCTTTTTGAGAAGGTCTTTGTCCTCTTCTTCAAAGATATTAAATATCAGTTCGCAATCAGTGAATTTTGCCCCGGGCGGAACTCGT
>JBBIHO010000097.1:6480-6987 GCA_037446935.1 Caldifarciminota bacterium
TTAAACTTCCATCTAAGGCAGTTCCTGTGATGCGGTTTATCGCTGTTTCAAATTTAACTTCGGTCCATTCCAAGTCAAGATTTTTCTTCATATCGGATGTAATGCTTGTTTCATCAAGATAGGCATCCCTCACGATTAAACGAGTTAAAGTAGGCGTTTCAAATTCAGGTGTGCTTAAGAGACCAAATATCTTGCAAACGGAGCACTTTTTGTACTCATTTCCATTTTTGCACTGGTGACCAATTGGTCGGCCTTTTTTATCTTTGTTATTCCATACAACTTTTTCTTTTCGTTCCAATAATGTCCGGAGTTTCCCACGCAAGGAAGAACCTGGTATATAAGGTCTATCTTTTGGGTCGGTGATTACATTAAGGTCAACACCTCCAACTTTTAGTCCAGTCGTTGTTCCGCCAATCCTCATCCCGGTTTTAACTTCAATAACGCCCTTTATTAGGTGGTGTCCCGAAATGTGTGGAAATTCCAATAAGTTTATGTATAATAAGAGGT
>JBBIHO010000098.1:0-6987 GCA_037446935.1 Caldifarciminota bacterium
AGATTTTTATATTTTCTTTCAGCTTGCATGTAATAATTAATCGCTAAATAACTAAAGAAACCTGCAACTAATATAGACAATAATAAGGGAATTATGCAAGACTTAAATATAATAGATAACCACCCAAAAAGAGGAAGACCCATTAATATGGATCCTGAAAAACCAAAGAAGAAATATAAAAAATTTGACTCCGTGCCTCTCGGGTGTTTGATCTTTGCCAAAACGAGAGTGTTCTTGAGTAAAAGAAAAGAACTTTTCCCCGAGAATTGTATTTATACTTTTTTCTACCAAAATAAGCCGGTAAGTATTTAAAATGATATTAACTTCAAAATAAACATTCACGCCCACCAAAAAGCAAGAGATAAAAAAAGCAAAAAAAAAGAAGTTGCTCTAATTGTCTGTTCATTGGGTTGTCGGCTTAAACAAAGGCAGCGATTGAAAGACCGAGTACAAGTAATCCATATGTCATTGCCCACCGTAAGTTTACATTGTGTTAATTTCGTCGCCCGCCTCCTTCCGTTCGTCTCTCAATACATCTAGTTTTTTACCAAAATTGTTTTCGGTCAAATTCTCATTTATTGGTCTTAACTGTTTCCTCTGCATTCGCTATTTATAAATAATAAGAGAATAAAAATTAATTTGGTCCCTCATTACCTTTCGGAGAAAATTTATAAAACCTGTTAGCAAGCTGTATAATCTTTTGGGTTTCTTATCTTGATTGAATTTTGGTGCGTAATGTCTCTAACTCGCCTGAGGCGTACATACAATACTGAAGCTGGTATGCTCTAAAGATATAGTATTTTCTAATCTGTGTGAGGTGGAAGGGGATTTCTGAGAGCTTTCTTCCCTTATCTACTAAAAAAGAATAGCAGACAGTAAATTATCCACTATATCTCCATTCCGTATATCCTGTATTTTTTATACAGTTGACAACCCCACATCTCAATCGGTCGGATGATTGAAAGATTATCTTCTAAAATCCAGGAGACTTCACCCCATTTATAACCAACTCTTTTCGCCCCTTCAAATGTCTCGTAATATAATAAGGCATCAACACCCAGGTTATGAAATTTTTTCTTCACTCCCAATGCCCAGAGTCTTGCGGAATCAATCTTATTTTTATAAATTAGGAATTTTATAAAGCCGAAAGGAAATAGTTTTCCGTTCAATCTCTTTAAGACTTGATTATAATCGGGTAGAGTTAAGCTCACTCCGGCAGGTTCGCCATCAATCTCCACAATTGGCAGTAATTCCGGCACCGCAATTGGCTTTAATTTCTTTCCCAAATAACTAATTTCGGCATCAGTGAGTGGGGCAAAATCCCAGTTCTCGGACCAGGCATCATTATAGATCTCCTTTATAATCTCCAATTCCTTCTTTATCCCTCGGATGTCCATCCGCCGCACCTTAATATTTCTCTTCCCTTTCAAATAATCCAAGACCCTTTTCAATTTCTCCGGCACTGGCGAATCAGTTCGGATTGAATAGGCGAACAAGTCCTTCGCCTTTTTCATCCCATACCTTTCGCAAAACTCTGAATAATAAGGAGGGTTATAAGACATCTTTATCATCGGTGGTAATTCAAAACCTTCTAAGAGAAATCCGCATTCATCGTAGAGCGCGGGATTTGCTGGACCTACCATCCTTTTCATTCCCTTCTCTTTTAACCATCCCTTTACCTTATCAAACAAAAGTATGGCCACTTCGTAATCCTGTATTGCCTCAAAGAAGCCAAAATAGCCAATTTCTGCTTTATGGTATTTATTGTAATTGTCATCAATAATTCCGGCAATCCGTCCGACAACCTCTCCTTCCTTTTTTGCCAGAAAGAGTTCCCTTTCCGCATGAAGGAAGAATGGGTTCTTCTTCGTATCAAGCGTCTCTTCCATCTCGGAGATTAAGGGTGGTACCCAATTCTTATCGCCTTTGTAGATGGTAAAAGGTAGCATCAGAAATTTCCTTAATTCCCTTTTTGTCTCCACTCTTTTAATCTCAATCATTGAATTATCCTGGTCTTTTTCCCAACTTGCTCAAATATCTCCAATGCCTTATTTAGTTCTTTTTCCGTATGGGTTGCCATATAACTGGTCCTGATTAAAGAACGACCCGAAGGAACCGCTGGTGGAATCACCGGATTGGTAAATAGCCCGGCTTCATAAAGACTGTGCCAGAATTGAATCGTCTTATAATCGTCGCCAATGATTATTGGAATTATCGGCGTGCAACTATTCCCGGTATTATAACCCATCTCTTTCAAACCTTTAAGCATCTTATTGGTATTCTGCCATAATCTCTCCCTCCTTTCCGGTTCTTCTTCCATTATCTCTAAGGCGGCAAGGACGGTTGCCACTGCTGGTGGTGGAATACTTGCCGAAAAGATTAGAGACCTTGCCTGATGTCTGATGAAGGTGATAACCTTCTTTTCCCCAACCACAAATCCGCCAATTGTGGCAAATGATTTTGAGAATGTCCCCATAATTAACTCCACTTCCGATTCCAGATTGAAATACTCTGCTGTGCCCCTCCCATTTTTGCCTAAAACCCCAACCGCATGGGCATCATCAACCATCACCCGACAGCCATATTTCTTTGCGAGATAGACAATTTCTGGAAGATTGGCAATGTCACCTTCCATACTGAAAATCCCGTCAACAATTATCAATTTCCCCTTATTTCCCTTTATAGAACGCAACACCTTTTCTAAGTCTTCCATATCATTATGGATGAATCTCTTCACCTGCCCGAAGGAGAGACGACAGCCATCAACGATTGAGGCGTGGTCAAGTTTATCGGTAATCGCTACATCACCCCTTCTCACCAATGCGGAAATCACACCCAAATTCGTCTGAAAGCCCGTAGAAAAGACGATACAGTCCTCTTTGCCAAAGAATTTGGCTAATTTTGCTTCCAACTCTTCGTGTAAATCTAAGGTGCCGTTCAGAAAGCGTGAACCAGTGCAGCCGGTTCCGTATTTCTGAATGGCAGCGATTGCCCTCTCTTTTAATTTTGGATGGGTGGTTAAACCGAGATAATTATTAGAACCGAGCATCAGAAGTTTCTTTCCACCAATGATAACTTCTCTATCGGGTTCGGATTGAATCGCTCGGAAATAAGGGTAGAAACCGGTCCTTTTTGCCCTTTCTACTATTGGGTAATACTCATAACACTTATTAAATAAATCCATAGATAATTCTATCCCTTTTATTAAAAAAGTCAACAATCGGCTTCGCCCCATTCTCCGTTTATGATTCACGACACTGGGGTTGACAATTCTAAAATTCTCGCTATCATTTATAGATGGCGATAAGAATCTTAAAGAAGATGAAGATTGAGAAACCGACTTTCATTGCTGCCTGGCCCGGGATGGGAAATGTTGGCTTGGGCACCATTCATTATTTGAGGAGAAGTCTCGCAATGATAAAGTTTGCCTCAATTGATATGTCAGAATTTTATACCCCGGAGGAGGTGGGAGTTGAGCAGGGGCTTATCTTTCTACCGACTCCCCCCCAGTATACCTTCTTCTTTCACCCCGAGTTAAATATCGTCGTCTTTGAGGGTGAGATTCAATTCGCCGGAAAACTCGGAGAGAGACTGATCAAAGAGATTCTTGACTTCGCCCAAGAGATACAGGTGAAAGAAATCTTCACCGGCGCCTCCTTTCCCATACCAATGAGCCATAAGGATGAATCAACAATTTACGGTGTCGCCAATTGCAAAGAGATGCGCGACCGGCTCTTACAATATGGTATAAGAATAATGGAGAGTGGAAACATCTCCGGATTGAACGGACTTCTGATTGGCTATGCCAAAGAACGGGACCTCCCCGGTGCCTGTCTCCTGGCAACCATCCCGGTTTATGCCATAAATTTTCCGAATCCACGTGCCTGGAAGGCATTAAACAAATGCTTCCAGAAGATACTGGGAATTCGGATTAGTTTTGAAGAGATTGATTTAATGATTCAAGAAATGGATAAACAATTCCAGATGATGGAAGAGAAGGTGAAAGAAATCTTTGAGGGAAGAAGAGAAGTGGAAGAAGAGGCGAGGGAGTTTGATAAAATTCCCGACCATATCTTTGAGAAGATAGAAAGACTCTTCCAAGAGGCAAAGTTTGACCGTAATAAGGCTTATGAATTAAAAAGAGAACTTGATAAATGGGGGCTATTTGAGCAATACGAGGACCGGTTTTTAGACCTCTTCAAGAGGCAGTAATTAGAAGGGTGGAATCTTTTATTTAACTTGTTCCAGAAGACGATAAGAGATAAAGTCACCACTTCTGGTTTTGGTATCTTCACCAGGAAATTGGTCAAACTGACAATCCTTCCGGCACCGGAGGATTCGGGCATCGTAATTAATGGGCTACCGGTCAATTTGCAAAATATCTCCCCTCTCCCCTATCGGCTCTCTCTCCGCGGAATCCTTATGCCGGAACATCTCCTTTCTGCCTGCTACGGACTCGGAATTGATAACTTAGAAATAGACCTCTCCGGTAAAGAATTCCCATTTTTTGACGGCTCAAGCAGAGAGTATCTAAATCTTCTTAAGAGTGCTGGGATAAAAGAACAGAATAAACCAGTAGAATTCTTTTCACCCCGGAGTCCACTGATTGAATTTCATAACGGTTCTTTTATTGCCCTCCTCCCCGGAGAGAATTCTCGCGGGAATCTGTTTTCCAATTTGGCAGTGGAAATATTCTTTTCCAATCCGGACCTAAATATCCATTCTCTCTTTTCCCTTCCGAAATTTACCCCTGCCGCTTATGAGAAGGAGATTGTTTGGGCAAGGAGTTTTGGTAAATACCCTGAGCCATCTTTTCTTGAGAAGATGAACCTCTCCTTTCGGATAAAGAGGGGGATTTTACATCCCAAGAGACTCCGTTCCGCCAATGAGTTCGTTCGCCACAAACTCTTAGACCTCTTCGGCGATTTAAGAATCTTGGGCAAATATATTTGCGGAAAGATTCTTGCCTATAATCCATCTCATAAACTGAATTATAAACTTTTATCCCGCATTGCTCAAAAGGAGAAGATATGGATATTGATAAAATAAAAGAAATCTTACCCCATCGCTATCCATTTCTCTTTGTTGATAAGGTAATTGAAATAACGGAGAATAAGATTGTCGCGGTGAAAAATGTGTGCGCTAATGAGCCATTCTTTGTCGGACACTTCCCAGATTTTCCCCTATTTCCCGGTGTTCTCCTCTGTGAGGCGCTGGCGCAAACCGCGGGCATCTTTCTCTTAAAGGATATACCTGAATCCGAAAGAAGGAATAAATTAACCCTCTTTTTGGGTTTGGATAAGTTCCGATTTAAGAGGATGGTTCGTCCCGGCGATGTTCTGACAATTGAATGCGAGTTAAGACAAAGACGCGAAAATATCTTTAAGTTCCAAGGAAGGGTAAAAGTCCAAGAAGAGATTGCCGGCGAAGGCGAAATCCTTTTGGGATTCAAAGAAAAGATTGGCTAAAGAGGTAGTAATCTCTCCTTCATCCATCGTTGAAGAATCGGTGGTATTTGAACCAGGGGTTAAGGTCTATCCTTATGTGATAATTGAGAAAGACTGCCATATTGGGGAGAATACAGTAATCTATCCCTTTTCTTTTATTGGGGAGGGGACAATAATCGGGGAAGGGAATAAGATCTATCAGGGTGTCGTAATTGGTCTGCCGCCCTTAGATAAAAAATATGAAGGAGAAAAGACCCGAGTTGTCATCGGTAAAGAAAACATAATTCGGGAATACACAACAATCCATCGGGCAACCGGCAAGGGTGAAGAGACAAGGATTGGCGATTATAATTTTATCATGGCTTATTGTCATATCTCCCATAACTGTCAAATTGGTAATCATAATATAATAACGAATCAAACCCAGATTGCTGGCCACTGCCAGATATTTGACTATGTGAATATCGGCGGAATGGTCGGGATTCACCAATATGTGAGGGTTGGCTCCTATGCAATGGTTGGTGCCTGCTCCTATCTCAAAAAAGACCTCCTCCCTTTTATGATTGGCGAAGGAAATCCCTTTCGGGTCCGGGGAATAAACACTGTCGGCTTAAAGAGAAATAGATTCTCTGAGGAGAAAATCGCACTTCTCAAAAAGGTCTACCGTCTGATTTTCTCATCCACCTTCACCCTGAAAGAAGCAAAAAGAGAGATTGAGAAATACCTCCCCGATAAGGAGATTGAGCTCCTGTTGAACTTTATAAACTCAACCCGTCGCGGTATAGAACTGAGGAAATAGAAACTCTAAGGCAGTCCCTTCCTCTTTCTTAAAATCCACTCTAAGATAAAAATCCCGGCAATTAGAAGGTAGAGATAATGGGTTTCGCGGGGAATAAATCTCCATAACTTTTTATATTCGGCAAATTTCACAAAACCAAGATCTTTCGGTAGACTATCTGCTAAAAAGAAGTTTCCGCCACTTGCGGAAGCCAGGGCGGAAAGGAGTTCTCGGTCAATTCCTTGTCTTAAAGCCTCAATACTCTTCTCCGCAACCTTCACTCTTCCTTCGGCTTCCCCCTTCTTCTCACCTAACTTAGTTCCCTCTGCCTTTAAGACATATTCTCCAGGTGGTAGGATAATCTCTCCTTCGTAAATCCCATCCCCAACCTCAACCATTGGTAGGAGGACATCCTTTTTATCCGTAGTGAGGGTGAAATCTAAATCCCGCAGTGGACTGCCTGTCTCGTCTCTCGCAAATACCCGCACCTTTATCTCCTCCCCGGAATAATAGTTCCGCTTATTTGTCTTCATATAAAATCGCTTCTCGCCGAAGAAGCAGAAATCCAAAAGATTCTTTAAGAATTCCTTCCGTTTTGCTAAATCGCCATTTGGGGTAAAGAACCAACGCCAGAAGGGAAAGCCTGTGAGTTGCACAACCTTCTTCTCCTGATACTGCCAATAAGCAAGGAGTGGTCCTTCTGCACTATTTCCCCAGACCACTGCCTTTTCTTTTGGCCGGGTCTTTAAGATTCCCAGAAAT